>NZ_CP034562.1:4815000-4857500 GCF_003970675.1 Flammeovirga pectinis | reverse complement strand
GGTAATATGAATGACAACCAAGCTAGTAATTTTATAGAGCACTTAGATAAAGTAATGAATGTTGGTGATAGTATTTTTATTGGTTTAGATTTAATTAAAGCAAAGGAAATAGTACTCCCTGCCTATAATGATGATAGAGGCATAACTGCAGCTTTCAATTTAAACCTTTTAGAAAGAATGAATAGAGAGTTAAATGCAAACTTTATTATTGATCAATTCCAACATTATGCTACTTATACAGAAAAAGAAGGGATTGCAAAGAGTTATATTAAGAGTAAGGTAAATCAAACTGTTTATATTAAAGCATTAGAACAAAACTATTCGTTTAGCGAAAATGAATTAATTCATACAGAAGTTAGTCGTAAATATGACTTAGATATTATTCGAAAAATAATAGAGAATACCTCTCTAAAATTAACACATCAGTTTACTGACAATAAACAATATTTCACAAATTTAGTCTTAAAAAAATCTTAGATTGAGTATAATTAAAGAACTTTAAAAAAGGAAAAAGACTATATGTTTTCGAAAGAAGAAGCTTCTAGATTTAGATCCGAATTTTGGACCAAATTTGGAAAAATGATGGCTCCTTACAAATCTCAAAATGGGACTAAAGTAAATTGGACCAATTATAAAACTGGAATTAAAAATATATACTTCAAAATGGATGTTGATAGTAAAAAAGCATCCATCGGTATTTACCTAACTCATAAAGACCCCGAAATTCAAGAAATTTATTTCCAACAATTTATTGATATGAAAGATTATATCCATTCAATTTTAGGCGAGGAATGGATATGGGAGCTAAATACTAAAAATGAAATAGGTCAAGTTGTTACTAAAATATATTTTGAACAGAAGGGGTTGAATATGTATAAAGAAAATGATTGGGCTGATATCTATCAATTCTTACAACCAAGAATACTAAAACTCGATGAGTTTTGGGATGATACTAAAGATGTTTTCAAAAATCTTGCTTAAAACAGAAAAGGGTTACTTGCACAATACAAGTAACCCTTTCCTTTTTATATTGAATGCCTATGCATCATACACAACAGCATAATGAGGATCATGATCATGATCTATCTCTACATGCGATTTTGCTTTTGCTAATAGCTCTACACAATCCTGACTTAAATGAATGAATGTAACTTCTTTTCCATACTCTTCATATTTATCAGATATCTTATTGATTGCTTCTATACCTGACAGATCAGCTACTCTACTTTCAGAGAAGTCAATAATAACCTTTTCTGGATCGCTTTTAAAATCAAATTTTTCAAAAAAGTTAGTTGCAGAACCAAAGAATAATGGACCGTATATTTCGTAATGTTTACGTCCAAATTCATCTGTTTTCTTTCTTGCTCGAATACGAACCGCATTATCCCAAGCGAATGATAAAGCTGACATAATAATACCAATAACAACTGCTACTGCAAGATCTTCTATTACTGTTACAATAGATACTGTTAATAATACGATAACATCAAATTTTGGTACTTTATTTAATACTCTTAGGCTAGACCATTCAAATGTACCAATCGCTACCATGAACATTACACCTACTAAAGCTGCAATTGGAATTTGCTCAATGATTGATGATAACACAATTACAAAAGATAATAATGCTACTGCAGCAATAATACCTGACCATCTTTGTCGAGCTCCTGATTGGATGTTGATCATAGATTGACCAATCATTGCACAGCCACCCATGCCTCCTGTAAATCCGGAAATAATATTACCTAAACCTTGAGCAACACTTTCACGATTACCACTACCTCTAGTTTCTGTAATTTCATCTATTAGTGTCAATGTCAAAAGACTTTCTATTAAACCAACACCAGCTACTTTTAAAGAAAAAGGTAAAATGATTAATAATGTTTCCATATCAAAAGGAACATTTGGAATTATAATAGATGGTAAGCCTCCTGAAATAGAAGCCATGTCTCCTACCGTTGGAGTTTCTACACCAAAACCAATAACAATACCACTTACTACAGCAATTGCCATTAATGGAGAAGGTACAATTTTAGTTAATTTTGGTAGGTATTGAATAACAAGCATTGCTAAAACAACCAACCCTAACATAATATACAATGGTGAACCAGACATCCACTCACCTGCTTTTGTATGAAATTGGCTAAACTGAGCTTTAAAAATCACGATTGCTAATCCGTTTACAAAGCCTAACATTACTGGATGAGGCACTAAACGAATAAATTTACCTAGTTTTAATGCTCCTACTAATATCTGAAAGACACCTCCAAGTATAATAGCAGGGAATAAGTAATCAACTCCTTGAGTTGCAATTAAAGGCATTACTACAACAGCAATTGCACCTGTAGCACCTGAAATCATACCAGGTCTACCCCCTAAAACTGCTGTTATCAATCCCATTACAAATGCTGCATATAACCCTACTAAAGGAGATACACCTGCAATAAATGAAAAAGCAATAGCTTCGGGAACTAAGGCAATAGCTACAGTTAATCCAGATAAGATTTCTGTTTTGAAATCTGTACCCTTTAAACTTAATTGAATATTTTGTTTCATTAGTTTACGAAATGTTTACTCAAATTTTATTGAGCATTGTTTGAAAGTTGAGATATTATATATTTTTGACTTTAAGTAGTCGTTTATTTCAGAGTACTATAGAATCACATTGGAGTGAATGTTACGATATAAAAAAAGGAATAAACGCAAAACTACTGTTTTATACGTTTATTCCATATTTTATTTTCAGAATAATACTGAATCTTAGCTATTTAAGATCTTAACCATCTTAATTAAATCTACGTCTAATGCCTTTTTCTTATTAATAGCATCATTAAATGAAGTATAAACAATTTTATCATCAATGATACCTGACATCACATTATTCTTACCTTCTAACAATCCTTCTACAGCAGCAATACCCATTCTACTTGCAATAATTCTATCAATTGCACTTGGTGAACCACCTCTCTGTATATGACCTAAATTAGATACTCTAATGTCTAAATTTGGCAATGCCTCTTTTGCTTTTTGTGCAATAAAATGAGCATTCCCTATTTCTTCTCCTTCTGCTACAACAACAATATGAGAAGGCTTTTCATTCTCTCCTCCACTTTTTAATGTTGCAATAACATCATCAATAGAATCTGGATTTTCTGGAACAAGAATCTTCTCAGCTCCACCACCAATACCGCATTGCATTGCAATAAAACCAGCATCACGTCCCATTACTTCAACAAAAAACACTCTATCGTGTGATGATGCTGTATCTCTAATTTTATCAATTGCATCTAATGCAGTATTTACTGCAGTATCAAAACCAATTGTATAATCTGTTCCATAAAGATCATTATCAATAGTACCAGGACACCCAATTGTTGGGATTCCAAAGTTTTCCATTAATAATTCAGCACCAGTAAATGTACCATTACCACCAATAGCTACTAGACCTTCAATACCTTCTTTTACACAATTATCATAAGCTACTTTTCTCCACTTAATATCTCTAAACTCATCACATCTAGCAGATTTAAGAATTGTACCTCCTTGACCAATAATATTACTTACAGAGTAAGAAGTCATTGGTACAAAGTCTCCATCGATCATACCTCTATAACCTCTTCTAATACCTACAACCTCAATACCATGATACAAAGCAGTTCTAACTACTGCTCTAACACATGCATTCATTCCTGGAGCATCTCCACCTGATGTAAAAACGGCTATTTTTTTCACTGAAATATTCGGTTAATTATTTATAAATCGGTTTTCTATTTTTTATCAAAATCATCAGCAATAACATCTATCGCTTTGAAAGATGTTTTTACTCCTTTTATTAAAGAAGAGCTAAACCCTTGATGTTCCATTTCATTTAATCCTGCTATAGTGCACCCTTTAGGTGTTGTCACTTTATCAATTTCATGCTCAGGATGATTTCCTGTTTCCATTAATAAAGAAGCTGCTCCTTTTACAGTTTGCGCTGCAATTAATTGAGAAACTTGAGCTCCAAAACCAATTTCAATTCCTCCTTGGGATGCTGCTCTAATAAAACGCATTGCATATGCAATTCCACAAGCACCTAAAACAGTTGCGGCAGACATTAAACTTTCGTCAATAATAATTGCTTCTCCTAATTGAGAAAACAAATTTACTAACATATCTTTTTGTATTTGCGTTCCATTAACAGTTGCTATGCAAGTCATAGATTCACGAATAGCAATTGCAGTATTAGGCATTGATCTAAATACAGGTTGATTATTACCTAAAACACCACTCATATCATCCAAAGTTATTCCAGTGACTACAGAAGTAACAATCTGATTTGGTAACAATTCTGGTTGTAACTCTTCCATAATAGATTTTATTTGGAAAGGCTTAATTGCAAGAATAATAAGATCGGCATTTTTTACTGCTTCTTTATTATTATTAGACACATTTACACCTTTATCAGATAATTTCTTTAGAAGAGATATATTTCTTCTTGTCACAGTTAAATTAGTAGCATCAATGTAATTACTTACTATTAATCCTTCAGCAATCGCTTGCCCTAAATTACCACCACCGATAATAGTAATCTTGCTTGGTTTCATAATCAATTTGTTAGTTTAATCGAATAATTAATTCTCTTAGAATAAAAGTCTAAGGAATACACAAAAGAGCCATGTATTTAATAATTAACACATGGCTCTTTTTTATTTCAAGAATTTATTTAGGATTTAGTAGCGTCTCGACCACCAAATAATGATTCAACAAATTCCATTTTTCGGAAAGCTTGTAGATGTTCAACACCCTCGCCTACTCCTATATATTTTACTGGTATTTTAAATTCATCAGAAATACCTATCACTACACCACCTTTAGCAGTACCATCAAGTTTTGTTATTGCTAACCCTGTAACTTCGGTAGCTTTAGTAAATTCTCTTGCTTGGTTTACTGCATTTTGTCCAGTAGACCCATCTAAAACTAATATAACTTCGTGAGGCACATCTGCTGTAACCTTTTGCATTACTCGCTTAATTTTAGATAACTCATTCATAAGATTTACCTTATTATGAAGTCTTCCCGCAGTATCTACTATTACAATATCTGCATTAGTTTCTACCCCTCTTTTAACAGCATCAAAAGCTACTGCAGATGGATCTGTATTCATACCTTTTGATACAACATCAACACCTGTTCTTTCACCCCAAAGTTTTAATTGGTCTACAGCAGCTGCTCTGAAAGTATCTGCTGCGCCAAGTACAACTTTATATCCTTTAGATTTAAATTTAGCAGAAAGTTTACCAATAGTTGTTGTTTTACCAACACCATTAACTCCTACAACAAGGATAACATATGGCCCTTCTATACCTTCTGGAATAGTATAACCTTCTACATCCTCACTTTTATTTTCATCTAAAAGACTTGCAATTTCTTCATGAAGAATTTTATTCAGTTCTGTTGCGCTAACATATTTATCTTTTGCAACACGAGCTTCAATTCTATCAATTATTTTTAATGTAGTTTCAACTCCTACATCAGAAGTTACTAGAATCTCTTCTAGATTATCTAATACCTCGTCATCAACTTTAGATTTACCTGCAACCGCTTTACTAATCTTATCGAAGATTGTTCCACGTGATTTTTCAAGACCCTTATCAAGGTTTTCTTTTTCCTTTTCAGTGATCTCAGTTTTTCCAAAAATTTTCTTAAAGAAGCCCATTTTGTTGCTACGATTTAATCAAAAATTAACTAGGATGTATTACTCTACCTACTGCGAAAATAACTCTCAAAAAGTTAAAATCCAATATGATAAGCTTGATATATATTCAATATAAATGATTTCTTTAAATGTGAGAAATACATATATGGATATATAACAAAAAACCCCACAATCGTGTTGTGGGGCTTTTTCGAAAGAAATTGTAAAGCTTTCTACAAGAAAAATTACTTAGCTAAGTAATCTTTAACTTGATCTTCAATGATAATCTCTTCTTTGAACGTGTATGCACCCGTTTTAGGAGATCTCACGGCTTTCACCACTTTAGCGTATTTTACGCCACCTTCTTTCTTAAGTGTTGCTACTACTTTCTTAGCCATAATTACTTAATTTCACGGTGAATTGTGTATTTCTTTAATACCGGGTTGAACTTACGTCTTTCTAGACGATCTGGTGTGTTCTTACGGTTTTTTGTTGTGATATATCTTGAAGTACCTGACATGCCAGTTGCTTTATGCTCTGTACATTCAAGAATCACTTGTACTCTGTTGCCTTTCTTAGCCATGACTTATTCTTTGTGGTACTCTGTACCAAATTTAAACCAAGTTTAATTAGAAAGTTTTACCTTCTTTACGCGCTTTCTTCAAGACAGCAGAAATGCCATTCTTGTTGATAGTTCTTATTGCGCTTGAAGAAACTTTTAACGTTATCCAACGATCCTCTTCAGGAATGTAGAAACGCTTTGTGTGCAAGTTAGGGTAGAACTTACGTTTGGTCTTATTGTTTGCGTGTGAAACATTATTACCAACTCTCGTTCTTTTACCTGTAATATCGCAGATTCTAGACATCTTTTTATATTTTTAATTAACGAGTCCGCAAATAACTGAATTATTTCATAAACATCAAATAATCAAACACTTACACTAGGTAAATTTTCGATTCATTAACGAATAATCCATAATTCAGAGCGTTAATAATGAAAAAAACCCACTCAAAAGCTATATCACACAAAATATATAATATTGCCTTTAAAAGGGTTTTTCATTACTATGAGCCTCCTATAGGAGTCGAACCTACGACCTACTGATTACAAATCAGTTGCTCTACCAGCTGAGCTAAGGAGGCAATACATATTTCGTCTTTAACCCAGTGCCGAATTTGTTTCCAAATTGCCTGACTCCAAGACATGGAGCCTCCTATAGGAGTCGAACCTACGACCTACTGATTACAAATCAGTTGCTCTACCAGCTGAGCTAAGGAGGCGTGTCAAATCAATCCGCACGTCTTGCGAATGTTTGAGCTATATTGAGCCTCCTATAGGAGTCGAACCTACGACCTACTGATTACAAATCAGTTGCTCTACCAGCTGAGCTAAGGAGGCTAATAATTTATATAATACGACCACACGTTTTGTGGAAGATTTAACAGAGCCTCCTATAGGAGTCGAACCTACGACCTACTGATTACAAATCAGTTGCTCTACCAGCTGAGCTAAGGAGGCAATTGCACATATCAAAAACACTGTTTCTGATAAAAGCGATGCAAATATAGATTCTTAAATTTAAATACACAACTATAAATAGTTTTTTTTTACCTTGCAGTATACAAATTGACATTTATTCAAGGAAAAACATGAAATTTAAAGACCTGAAAAATATTATAAGCCAAAATTCATCTTCTTTTTCTGTTGGAGGGGGTCTTAGTATTTTACCTATTATTACTAGTTCTAGTATTGCAACAATAGGCTTTGCTTATGAAAATACCATTCAAAATTTTCCATTAGAGTATTGGATTGTATTCTTTATTTGCTCAAGTTTCACAATGGCATTTGCTTTAACTCCTACTACTTTTATGGCTTTATTTACAGGTTATTTTTTAGGATGGAATGCTCTTATAGGTATGATCCCTGCCTATATAATTGCAGCATATCTATGTTATTTTGTTGTAAAATGGATTGATCAAGGAAAGTTTAGTAAATCAATAGAGAAGTATCCTATCGCTACTGTAATTATTAAAACTGTTCATAAATCACCGTTAAAAATTGTAGCTTTCACGAAATTATCCCCTATTCTGCCTTTTGCTCTTAGTAATCTATTACTTGCATGGGCTAAAACTCCTATCAAAGAATTTCTACTTGGAAGCTTAATTGGAATGTTGCCTAGAACGATAATATCAATTTGGGTAGGAAAATCTATTGTTGATATTCAAGATTTATCTAACCCCAATACAAACACATATACACAACTTATAGTTGGAGGGTTAATTGTACTTTCTATTGTAGGTTTAACTCAAATATTTACGAAAAGTATAAATAAGGAAATGGAAGAATTAAAAAAAAGCCACCAAGATGATTAAATCATCAAGGTGGCTCTTAAAACACGTTTTTCTTTAGAGGTTAACTACCATATCTCGTTTGGAAATTTTGATACATTTTCACGTATTGTTCATCACCATTAGATAAGTTTATAGCTTGTTCATATGCAGTAGATGCATTTACAATAAAGCCTTTATCTTCATAGTATTTTGCTAAAATCAATTTCCCTATAGCAGTTTCATTAGATTTTAATTGCTCTAATTCTCTTACTGTTTCTTCTGAATCTCCTTCTTTATACACTGTAAATGCATATAAATCAGAAGCTATTTTATTATTTTTAGCATCCTCTACATAATAAAATAAATACTTTTCTTCATTTAACTTTGCGTCATTTAAGTTTAAAGTATATTCCGTTCCATTCACCTCATCTTCTAATAAGATATGGTGTTTTCGATCTTTAATAAAGATTTTATAAGTTCCATTTTCTGATGATCCATCTTTTAATGCCCAGCTTAAATTAATTTCTGTTTTGATAGCATTAGAATTTATAGGAACATAAAAATAAATTGGCTTTTTCTTTAATGATCTTGTTACAGACCCATATTTAGCCTGAGTCGATGCTTCTTCTCCTGATCCTGTTAGTTCATCTTTAATGAAGTCAACATATCTAGATACTAAATCATTCTCTTTCTGACCTAACTCTTTTTCTAATGTATTCACCTGGTATGTACCTGGTTTCTTTAATTCAAGAGTACCTCCAGAAATATACGCTAACCCAAGATAAGGCGACGTTCCATTGATTATCAATTCTTGTCCTGAAAGTAACATATCTCCTGTTTGAATATTTTTACCTTCCAAAGAAACATCTCCTTTTACACCTAAAACCATAAACTTAGCTTCTTGTGCAGATACATTAAGTGTAAATAAAAGAGTTGATATAAATGTTAGCAATTTGAATTTCATAATGCCGTTAATTTTATAGTAGTTCTATTTTTTTTAATTTTAAATCAAGTAATTATACATACGATAATTTTCATTAAAAGTTATTTGCAATTTACAATTTTATATTTTCTTCTTCCACTTCTTTTTCACTCCATAGAAAACTCTTAGTAAGATTTCTGAAAATATTTCAATTAAATCACCCGAAAGTATCACTACTAGAAATAAAAGAGTAAAATTTGCATGATAATTAAATGTACCAAATAATAACATTGTTAGTGAAAGAATTACAATAGCTTCAATTAATTGTATAGATTTTGTGATTGCGTTATACCAAACAGACAAACTTCTATTCTCTACAATCCACATAAATATTACAGCATTTAAGTAACACATTAAAAATGCTAAAAAGTAACTTAACCAATCTGGCATTACATCAATGTAACTCTCATCTAATATCATAGATATTACATTTGCATGAACTACTACGCCATACATATCAGGATAACCACGTCCTACAACATTCTTATTTAATGGAGTAAAGAACTTATCGGCATCCCAAAAACCATCTGTATATTCGTTACCCATGTAACCTAATAATACAATTTTATCTTTTACAAAAGCGAAGTCTCTAGATTCATCTTTAAAATCAGAAAGGTCTAGTTTTATATATTTATCAAGATTACCTTTAAAATAAATTGTTTCTTTTTCGTTTTTTCGATCTAGAAATTTCTTTGTTTTTTCAGCATCAAATTTCTCTGCAATTTTTACTGAGAGTGCGTATTCTCTATCTCCATTTTCAAAATCAACATATACTGGAATATCTCTCCATGTTGTAAAAATCTCATCCGTTAAAACCCCTGTAAATACATGACCATGATCTGTATTTGCAACAAAGGGGGCATAAGGTAGATTTAGAGTATCAAACATTGCTTTATCTTTATTCCAGTCAGCAGGAGCACTAGCCATTACAAATGTTTTACCAACTCTATTTAAAGCTTGTGCTAACATAAAGTCACCAACAGGGTCCTTCGGTCTTGGTCCTACAAAAGTAGCGTCTATTCCCATTACCTTTGGTTGAGCATCCGCTAACCTCATTATTTGCTTAGCAATCCCTTTCCTATCTAAATTTCCAATATTTACTAAAACTATATCTTTTTCAAATGATTCTTTTTTATTATCACGAAGCTTTGAATAGTAAATATCTGTTAGTTCAAAGTTTTCAAATACTTGTTCAAAAACATTAAATATTTCTACTTGAATATTTGAGACCTGAAGTAATCCCATAAAAGCAAAAACAAATATAGTTGCAAATAGAGCGTCCTTATTGAAGAGTTTTATCTTAGTCATAGTGTTATGTAAAGTGTAAGCATAAAAATGCCTCTATTCACTTATAACGTAAATAGAGGCATAATAATATATAAAAGGATGTCAATTATCTAACTTTGTATATATAAATCAATTGAACCATCTGAATATTTTTCTACTTGAACTCCATCCATTAAAACTGACAAATTATTTGAGGTATTTAATATGTCTTTCTTATTGGAAACGTGATTACTATCATTTTCATGAATAACAAAAGCAAAAGAGCAAAACAATAAAATAAAAATAGGAAGTAATATTTTAATTGAATTTGTCATAATAGATAATTTGGTGTAATCTATTAAACTCAAAGTTGTTAATTTTCGTTGCAAAATCAACTATAACAAATCATAACGACTTATATTACAATAGCTTACGATAAATTTCTTTTCCTTTATATTTCAAGGAAAACCACTCTTTGTTTGATAATAGTTTTATGCTATTGTACCTCTGTGGCCAAATCAGAAAACCATCAATTCTATCAATACCTAATTTATCTTGTTCATTTACTATAACGTAATCATTTCCTAGATCAGTTATATTATCGTATTTACCATATATACCTTTAATTCCACCTGGTGTATAAATCCCCATTTCTCCTCCTTTTTCCCAAACATACCAATTATTATAAGGAGAGCGTTCTACATTTTCATAATTAAAAGGAATAATATTCTTACCTGAATGATTAATAACACCCCACTTACCTCGTAACTTTGCCTTAGCCATATCTTCTTTTAATGGCATCAATTCTTGATATTTTGGTTGAAGTACTATTTGATCTTCTTTATTAATGTACCCCCACCTATTATTTAATTCAAAAGCAGATAGTCCTTCAGAAAATGGCTTTACAGCTTGATACCTACAAGAGAGTCTCATTCGTCCAAGATAATCCATAAAACCGTACCTTTCTCCTACTTTTACAGCAGCGAACCCTTCGGTTGGTTGTTCTATAGTAGAATACTGAGTATATGCATTTCTTAATGGTTCACCATCTTCATCAAATACAGATTTATACAGCCATGTACTATCTAAATACATATCTACTCTATCATTTTTTAGATGGGATAAATCTAAAGAATCATATCTTGTATGAAGTGTTAACTCTCCTTTATTAGTAAGGAGTCCATAATTCCCTCTTCTTTTCATAACTACAAATCCATCAGTAAACGATTCTACTGTAGCTGAGTCTGTTCTAAACCATTCGATACCATTAATATCTAATGTACCCCATTGTTGATTATCTTCGAAATAGAATAGTCCTTGTGATATTGTCTTCAAACGGTCAATAATTGGTGTAATTTCCCATTTTTTTTCCAAATCAATAACACCATAATAATCTGAAGTACGTACTACTGCATAAGGGCCAACAAAAGATTCAGCATCTTTAAATTGAGGTTCGATCCATTCTGATAGGTCTGCATTTAAATATCCATACAACCTAGCTCTACGCACTAAATACTTTCCTTGAGAAAATTCTCCGATCATATCGTATTTATGCATTGTTAAATTCTCCCCTTGTTTATTATAAACATCTGGATAGCTTTCTTTATCTAAGGTCCAATAATGACCTGTAGGCATTCGCTTTATGCTATTATATTTAACGGGTACTATTAATACTCCATTTATATCACAAACACCAAATTTATTATTTTTGTTTACGATAGCCTGCCCGTCAATAAAATCACTTACTTCAGAATAAAAATTATAAAATTTGTTTTTACCTGTTGAAGTAGCTATACCTACCTTACCTGATGTATAATATCTAATTAAGCTATCTCCTGCAAAAGATAAACTATCACAATACCATGTTGAAAGTAATTTTTTATTAATATCACCTAATTCTATCTTTGGAAATTTTTCTGCTATAATAGATGAATCATTAAAAGAAATTGATTTACATTTTGTTTCAAAAACAACATTTGCATTTTCATCTAGTAACCCTAACCGACCATTTCTATTTAATAGTAACTTCTTTTGTTTATGGTACCATTTCCAATTTGAATAAAATTCTTCCGAATAATGTTCTCCATTGTGGTATACAAAAAGCCATTCCCCTTTCTGAGTCATAGCTGCTAGTAATTTATTACCAGCCCATTTAACTGTTATAAAATCAAGAGGTAAAACCCATTCTCCTTTTAAATTAATAACTCCTTGAACTCCATTGTTTTTTGCTACTAACAACGGTAAACCTCCAGCTAGAAACCGTAAACTTTGAAACGTTATTGGAATAATTTCTTTACCATTTGTATCTACGGCACCTAATCTTCCTTTTTTATTTTCAACAATAGAAATTCCGTCAGAATAATAATTAAGAAACTTAAATTGAGGTGATATAATAACTTTTCCTTTAGTATTAATAACTCCCCAAACGTCATTCTTTTTTACACCAACTAAATTTCCATAAAAAAGAGGAGACCTTGTTGTATCCGCATCATCAGCCCAACCAAATCTATCATAATAGTCATCTGTCAACCTTTTTCCTTTAGTATTGATAAGTGAGTATCCTTCTCTAGTTTTTACAACTGCTATACCAACGTTTGAAAAATTAAATGCATTCTCGAATTGAGGACTTATTTTCCAATCAATATCAGTATCTTTTTTAAAACCATACAAACCTGAATCTTCAGCTTGAATTGCTTTTAAATTTTGAGCATTACTAATTGTAGTATAACTAAATACAATTAATGCTATAATAATTTTTTTGATGTATATAGGATTCATTACAGGAATTAATACCGAATATTTTACTTAAAAAATGCCTTAATAACATCCTTAATAGACTTATAGGTGTTTTTAAGTACAATGTTATTTATTTCGTTTTTGGTCATCCATATAACTTCTTCTATCCCTTCCTCAATTTGAGGTTGTTCTTTAAAAGCTTCTTTATATAAATGCATATCATACCAATATGTATGTTTTAATACATACTTACCTTTAAATACATAGGTATGGTACGTTTCAATTAATAAATTCTCAATTTTTGAAGGAACACCTGTTTCTTCTTCTACCTCTCTAATTGCACAAATTTCTAAACTTTCATCCTTTTCTAGATGCCCTTTTGGAATATCATAAACTCCATTTCTTTTTATTATTAGAAACTTATCTTCATTCCTTACAATACCTCCAGCAGCAATTCGAACTTGAAATTTATTTAATAATGCTTTCTTCTCTTTTGTTAAATTTGACGTATAAAAAAGGTATTTTGGTGCTCCAGAAATATCACCATTCTCAGCTGATAAATATCTTGACCATAAAGTATCAGCAGAAGCATTACCATAGATAATAAATTGCTCTTCTTTTGGGTGTTTATCAGTACTTGCTCTTAACTCAAAAGATATATTTCCTGTATAAAACTGCATAAATTGGGTTATTTAAAATAAAAAAGAGTTGAACAACGTGTGCTCAACTCTTCTTTTCTTATCTAGAAAAAGAAATTTAGTTAGCAACTTCTTTTTGGTATGCTTCACTATCCATTAAAGCTTCAACTTCTGACAAGTCAGCTACTTTAATTTTAATCATCCAACCTTCACCGTAAGGGTCTGAGTTTACTAATTCAGGAGCTGAGTCAATTGCTTCGTTCATTTCTACAACTTCTCCGTTCACTGGCATAAATAAATCAGAAACAGTTTTTACTGCTTCTACAGAGCCAAATACTTCACCTTCTGCAACTTCTTCGTCTTCTGATGTAATATCAACATAAACAATATCTCCTAATTCGCTTTGAGCAAATTCTGTGATACCGATGTATGCAAATTCACCTTCAACACGTACCCATTCGTGATCTTTAGTATACTTTAATTCTGCAGGAAAATTCATAATTTTTTTACTAAGTATGTGATTATTATTTTATGGTCATCTTCATCGAGATAAAAATGAATGCTCAAAGAAACAACGAAAGTGAGATATATCCAATAGTATTGAAGGTATAAAAAAGTTATTTATAATAAATCTTTCTTAAGCTAAGGTTCAACATCTTTTACTAAAAACTTAATTGTATTTACTTCTACCACAGTATTTCCTATTTCTAGTTTCATTTGGAGTAAAATATCTTCTCTACTAGGTAAGATTAATTGCTTTTGAATTAAAAAATTATTGCTATCAGTAGCACATTCTAAAGACAAATCAACTAACTTATTTACTAGTGAGTCTTTATTCTCTAAACGTATAATTACATACGTATAGAGTAATGCTTTAGGGCTTTTTTTCTGAGCTGATACAAAAATTTCATCATCGTTTATTATATCTATCCATGATTCATCAAGAGAAATTCTATTTTCTTGACCAAAACATGAAAATGTTTGTAATGAAATCATAAAAAGGATACATAAAATAGCTTTAGGTGCTAACTTGTATCCTCTAAATTGATTCGCATATTTTGCGATGCTAAAAAAGAAAGATTTTATGACTTTAAAATCAATTGCGATACTAGGATCTACCGGATCAATCGGCACACAGGCACTTGATGTAATCAGAGCAAACTCTGCCCTTTTTTCTGTAAGTATTTTATCTGCAGGAAATAATGTTGACCTTCTCATTCAGCAATGTATTGAGTTTCAACCAAAATATGCCATTATTGGCAATAAAGACAAGTTTACAATCCTTAAAGAAGGACTTATAAATACAAATGTAACTGTTTTAGCTACAGTAGATGGTATTTGTGAAGCTTTAGAACAAGCTCACTCAGATATTGTTCTAACTGCTTTAGTTGGTTATGCTGGTTTAAAGCCAACATTAACAGCTATTGATAAAGGAATTACAATAGCTCTAGCAAACAAAGAAACTTTAGTTGTAGCGGGTGAATTAGTTACTCAAAAAGCTAAAGAGAATAATGTTTCAATTATTCCTGTTGACTCAGAACACTCTGCAATATTTCAATGTTTAGTAGGCGAAGAAAGTAATCCAATTGAAAAAGTTATTTTAACTGCTTCAGGTGGGCCATTTAGAGGAAAAAAGAAAGAAGAACTTTTAGGTGTAACTAAAGCCCAAGCATTAAAACATCCAAACTGGAGCATGGGAGCTAAAATTACAATTGATTCTGCTTCTTTAATGAATAAAGGACTAGAAGTAATTGAAGCTAAATGGTTATTTGATGTTGAAGACAATCAGATTGATGTTGTTGTTCACCCTCAATCTATTGTGCATTCATTGGTTCAATTTGAAGACGGTAGTTTAAAAGCTCAGCTTGGGCTACCTGATATGAAATTACCTATTCAGTATGCTTTAGGGTATCCAAAAAGAATTATTTCAAATTTTGAAAGATTTAATTTTGCAGCATACCCAACATTAACGTTTGAAGCTCCTGATAAGGATACATTTGTTAATCTTCAATTAGCATATAGAGCACTAGCTGATAAAGGAAATTCTGCATGTATCTTGAATGCTGCAAATGAAATTGCTGTTGAGCGTTTTCTAAATGATGAAATCAAATTTTTAGAAATTGCTGAGTTAAATGCTTATTGCATGGAAAATTATAAGCATATCTTAACCCCTAATTATACTGACTACGTTCAAACAGACACCGATGTTAGGGAATTAGCAAAAAGTTGGAAATAAATTAATAATTATCACTTAAATACAATCTGATTTATCAAGTTGTATGATTTATATTTAAGAATGGAAGGACTTATAATGGCCGCTCAATTGTTAGCGGGATTATCAATATTAGTAGGAATACACGAATTTGGGCATTTCTTTGCTGCAAAAATTTTTAAAATTAAAGTAAATAAATTTTATCTATTTTTTGATTTCTTATTCCCTTTTCCAAATCTTCTGAAATTTTCAATTTTTAAAATTAAAAGAGGAGATACGGAATATGGTTTAGGTTGGTTTCCAATGGGTGGCTATGTTGACATTGCCGGTATGATAGACGAATCTAAAGGTGCTGATGATCTAGAATCAGAACCTCAACCTTGGGAGTTTAGAACTAAACCAGCCTGGCAACGTCTTATCGTTATGCTCGGAGGTATAATAATGAATGTAATTACAGGTATTATTATTTTTATTGGTTTAGCTTATACTACAGGAGAACGTTTTATACCAATTTCCGAAATTAACCAATATGGCATTTATGCTAGTGAGCTTGGTGAAAAAGTTGGATTAGAAACAGGGGATAAAATTGTTAATCTAAGTGGAGAAGATGCAAAGCAATTTAGAGATTTAGTAGATCCAAATTTCTTGTTAGAAGAGAATAGCTATATCACAGTACTTCGTGATAACAAGAAAGTCCGTATAGATATTCCAAAAGAAATGATTGAATGGATGAGTGAAGATAAGTTTAAAAAAATGTCTTACGTTTATCCAAGAGATCCGTTCTATGTAAAACGAGTTTTACCTGCAACTCCTGCAGATAAAGGAGGGTTAAAAGCAGATGATGTTCCAATTGCAATAAATGGAAAAGATCTTCCTTATTTTAATGAATTTAGAAAAGAATTAGAAATTCAATCTGGAAAACAAATTGAACTTACTGTTCTAAGAAATGATCAACCATTAAAACTCCAAATTAGAGTCTCTGATGAAGGTACTTTAGGATTTGAGATGAGGTCTAGATTAAAAGCTGAATATAAAAATTATTCGTTTTTAGAAGCTATTCCAGTTGGAGCTCAAGAAGCATTTAATGTAATTACTGTACAAATAAAAGCTTTTGGTAAACTCTTTAGAGGTGAAGTTTCTGCTAGTAAATCTGTAAGTAGTCCAATTGGTATTGCTGAGGTTTATGGAGGAACATGGCACTGGATTCAATTTTGGACAATTACTGGTATGCTATCGATGGTTTTAGCCTTCATGAACTTACTACCAATACCGGCCTTAGATGGTGGTCATGTTGTTTTCTTAACGTATGAGATAATTACAGGAAGAAAACCTTCAGAAAAGGTATTAATGGTTGCACAACAAATCGGTATGCTAATATTATTATCAATTATGGTTTTTGCCTTCGGAAATGATATTTTCAAACTAATATCTAGATAAGATTACTATTAGAATTCAAGAATAAAAAAGCTCTTCAAGTTAAACTTGAAGAGCTTTTTTATATTAGTTATACTCAAATAAAGTTGTTCGCATCTTAGCGATCTTGGCTTCGGTATCAACTAAATAATAAATTGTTTGAGCAATATCTTCAGAAATATCTAAAAGTTTAGCTACTCTATCTGTTGCCTCTTTTTCTTGTTCCGGAAATTCTGCATCTGCACTGGCCATTTTTATAGCATTATATAATAAAGTTCTTTTAAAATTAATCGTTACATCAACTTTCAAATTATCTATTACTTCTTCTAAATTTCCTTTAGAAAAATCATATTCCATCACTTCTTTTGCTATTTCTTTTGGCGTATTAGATACTTTAACAAATTGTTCAAAATACCAATTCTTTTCTGCCTCAGAAATAACACCATCCGCTCCTGCAATTATCATTAATGCAAAACCATAATTTCTTTGTGTTTGCTCACAAGTTAACTTAACACCAAATGTATTTCTTTCTAATATTGAAGCAGGTTTCATATTTAACTTATCAAGATCTACAATAGGATATCCTTCTTCTTCTAATTCGAATAAGGATTTTCTAATCATTTCAAGTGACTTTTCTGTATTTACCAAGCCTTCAATAGTTCTAGCAATAAAGTAAGGAACCCCCAATATTTCAGCAGCTTTCCATACTGCTTCCTTTTCTTGTTGAGAATAAACATTATCAGCACGTGCCATCATTACTGCATCATATACTAATGTTCTTTTATAATTCATAGGAACATTAATATCTAAGTTTGATAGTAACTCAGCTAAATCAACATTTTTAAAATCAAATTTTTTAACTTCTTCGATTTCTTCATCTGAAGCACCTATAACTTCCAAGAAGTCTGAAAAAACCCAATCTAATTCTTCTTGAGATATCTCTCCATCTGCACCTGCAATAGCCAATAATGCCTTAACATAATCCATCCATGTCTTTGATTGAACTTCCTTGCAAGAATGAATTGTTGTTGCTAATGGTGATGCTTGTATTATTTCTTGATCTATATTGAATTCAGACATACACAGTATTTATAAATAAGCTTCAATTACGCGTCTAATTTAATTAGACAAATGACGATCCAATATTTTTAAAAGTTCATGTTCTGGTAAAACACCAGAGTTCCTCCAAATAATTTTCCCCTTATGAAATAATATTAATGTTGGTATACTTTTAATTTGATACTTCAACATTACAGATTGGTTTTTATCCGAGTTTACCTTTACAACTTTTAATCTATCTCCCATTTTTGTTTTTACTGATTTAATTGTCGGAGCTAACATATGACAAGGTTGACACCAATCTGCATAAAAGTCAACTAAAACAGGTGTATCAGATTTATTAATTAGGTTACTAAATTTTGACATCTTGTATTATTTAAATCTTAGATTCTAGAATGAAAATATAAACATATGAAACGAAATCATATTAATTTAGTTTCATATGTTTATATTTCAATAGGTTGTATAAAAGAAAAGCTTCTACCACATCTTGTGTGATAGAAGCTAATCAGATCATTTTAAAGAAATTTCTTCATCATGATGATCAAAAAACTTGTATTCAGATAGTCCTAGTGACGAATCTTCAAATATTTTAATCCATTTGAAATGTTTAAAGAACCATTTCATTCTTCTAGAAGGAAAACCTCCTGTAAAGTAAGAGAATAAATATGGATGAACACCAACTTTAATCTTGTGGTCATTCTGATTCTCCATCAGGTGCATAATCTCTGTTTCAATTTGATCTGCAATCGCAATTGAAGCTGTTATTTTACCTGTACCGTTACAAGTTGGGCACTTCTCTTTAGTTACTATACTTAGTTCAGGTCTCACTCGCTGCCTTGTGATCTGCACTAAACCAAATTTACTCAATGGTAGAACTGTGTGTTTAGAGCGATCTGCTTTCATCTCCGCCTTCATATGCTGATACAACTTTTGCTTGTGTTCAGCTTTCTTCATATCAATGAAGTCAATAACGATGATGCCACCCATATCACGTAAACGTAATTGACGAGCGATTTCTGTAGCAGCCTCTATATTTACGTTGAATGCAGTAGCTTCTTGATTGTTCTCTGCATTCGACTTGTTTCCACTATTAACATCAATAACATGGAGAGCTTCAGTATGTTCTATTACCAAATATCCTCCACTTCCTAAGCTAACAGTTTGTCCAAAGAGTGTCTTTAATTGCTTTTCAATACCGAAGTGTTCAAAAAGCTTTGCTTTACCTGAATAGAATTTCACTATTCCGGCTTTGTCTGGTGCGATTTGTAGAATAAAACGTCTTATTTCTTCATATGCATCTTTGTCATCGACAGTAATGCTATCAAAAGATTCATTTAAGATATCTCTTAACATTGAAGTAGCACGGTTTATTTCTCCAATTACTTTCTCTCTAGGTTTTGCAACTTTAAGTTTTTCAACACCTTCTGCCCATTTTAGGTTTAGGTCTCTTAAATCCTTATCTAATTCAGATACTTCTTTTCCTTCTGCAACTGTCCTTATAATAACTCCGAAATTTTCAGGCTTTATAGAATTTACAAGTTTCAACAACCTGCGTCTTTCTCCTGCATCTGTAATTTTCTTAGATATATTGACAGTATTACTAAAAGGAACTAGTACTAAGTACCGTCCTGCTAAAGAGAGTTCACATGATAATCTTGGTCCTTTTGTTGATATTGGCTCTTTAACAACCTGAACCATAATCTTTTGATTTTGTTTCAGGACATCATTGATTTTTCCAAGTTTATCAATTTCTGGTTCTAGACGAAACTGCTTCAGGCTCTCATTCACATGTTTGTGATGCTTTCCTTGTGCGAGTTTTATAAACTTCAAGAGTGATTTTACTTTTGGACCTAAATCCAAATAATGTAAGAAGGCGTCCTTTTCATATCCAATGTCTATAAATGCAGCATTTAGACCTGGAACTACTTTACGAACAACTCCTAAATAGATATCACCTACTTGAAATTTTGTTTCGTCATTATCATAGTGAAGTTCTACCAGACTTTTATCTCGCATAAGGGCAATTCTGCTTCCTTCCTGCGTTGAATTGATAACTAATTCATTACTCAACTCGATAAAAGTTTAAGGTTAATAATTAATTTATAAGTACATACAATGTATGTGTATCTACGTTTAGATACTTCACTTTTTTATAATGAAAAACCTTGTCCTAGATTCACTAGAGCAAGGTTATCATTAAGTTGCGACTAGAACATTACTTTTTCTTGTGTCTGTTCTTTCTAAGTCTTTTCTTTCTCTTGTGAGTCGCGATCTTATGTCTTTTTCTTTTCTTACCGCAAGGCATATTTCTTACAGTTAACGTGTTTGAAATCTTTTCTAAAATACATCCGATCAATGAAGTCATCAACCGAACGAATGTGCAATTTAGAATAAAAAATGTAGAAAGACGAATTTAATATCTATTTTTCTACTTTTATTTACATTAATTCACCCATTCAGAGAGATATTGAGCAGATGTTACACGAATATCCTCAGAATCAGCATTTTTATTAATAAATTCTAGCTCTTCAATTGCTTGATTTGTCTTACCTACTTCCTTTAAAGATAAAGCTAAATAAAATCTAGCTTCCATATCTTCTGGGTATAATTTTTTCAATTGAGTAAACCTCCCAACAGCTTTTTCATATTGACCTGACTGCATTGAAAGTAAGCCTAAATTAAAAATAGCTAATTGATGATCCGGCTCTTCAGTAAGAACTTCCCTTATTAAGGTAATACCTTGCATTGGAGATGAAGACACAACATAGGTCATACCTAACTTGACTTTAGAATTTAAATCCTTTGGGTTAATCTTTAAATACTTATCATAATTAGATCTTGCTAAGGTTGCCATCTTACTTGACTTCTCATCGCTCATTGCAAAAGTAAAAGCATCATAATAGGCATCCGCTGCCAATCTAAGATCTTCAGTATTATTTGCAGCTCCATATAAAGCTAATTTCCATTCTGCTGCTCTGTCAAATTTATTCATACGAATCAATAAATCATATGCTTTGTTTGCAACATTAGCTTTATTGTCTATTCCTTTTGTTTTTCCAAACTGATCTTGAAGCGAATCTAAAATATTTTGAGTATCTGCAGGTAGTTTATCAGAATGAGCTGCTGCCATATCTACATTATTATTACCATGATCATGCCCGTCATCTTCACTATGTTGTTCAGTTTGTGTTGTAGTTTGATTTCCTTCAACAGTACTCGCAGTATTGTCTGTAATTACTGCTTTAGGTAAAAGTGCTAATAGAATTATTAAAACTACTCCTACTCCAATTAAGCTATATTGTTTAGTTCCCATATTAAAATTGAGGTTAAAAAAATGTCCTCATCTTAAATTATTAAGATGAGGACAATTTATGCAATTCTTTGCAACTAAGTACTAGTTTTCGTTAATCAAACGTACTTTGTCACTACCTTTAATTTTTTCAACAAACTCTTTAGAAGGTTTGAAGCTTGGAATAAAGTGCTCAGGAATAGGAATTATTTCTCCTCTAGAGATATCTCTTCCTTTTTTGCTTGCACGCTTTTTATTAACAAAGCTACCAAAACGACGGATGTAGATATTATTACCTTCTGCCATCTTGTCCTTCACTACGTTAAAGAAGTCTTCCAATACTTGACCGACTACTTCTTTATCTACCTCAACCATAGTTGCTGCGTTTGAAGTCTGAGCTTCTTGACGCTTCTCAATTTTTCTGAGAATTTCTGTGATTACTTCTGCTTTAGTCACTTTAGTGATATTTTATATTTATAAGATCGACCCTCACACTTCGATTTACTCCTTAAAGAATAAACATCTGATATACAGAGGGCTGTTAGCCTAACTTGTAGTTACAAAGGTAATAATCAATACGTTAAAAAAATAGTACTTTTTCATTATAACACACTGATTAACAAATTATTGCAATAATAATTGCAAAAAAAAAGGTTAGTCAACATCTTGTGTTAACTAACCTTCTATATATAATGAATGTGGCGTCGACCTACTCTCCCGGGGGTTAACCCAGTACCATCAGCACTGTGGGGCTTAACTGCTCTGTTCGGAATGGAAAGAGGTGAACACCCACGTCATTGACACCATCAATATCTTAATGTCTTTGATCATCGAATCTAATCACTAATACCAAATAACTCTTCTAAATAAGTTATTTGACAGTGAAAAGGAAAAACTTTGCTAGCACTCTATTACTAGAGTGCTAACCGTAAAAGAAAAGCTCTTGGGCGATTAGTACTTCTCAGCTGAATGTATCTCTACACGTACACTTGAAGCCTATCAACGTCATAATCTATAACAACCCTTATATGGAAATCTCATCTCGAGGTGGGTTTCGCGCTTAGATGCTTTCAGCGCTTATCCGCTCCACACATAGGTACCCGGCGATGCTCCTGGCGGAACAACCGGTACGCCAGAGGTGTGTCCAACTCGGTCCTCTCGTACTAAAGTCAGAGCCTCTCAAATTTCCTACGCCCGCAACAGATAGAGACCGAACTGTCTCACGACGTTCTGAACCCAGCTCGCGTGCCACTTTAATGGGCGAACAGCCCAACCCTTGGGACCTTCTCCAGCCCCAGGACGTGACGAGCCGACATCGAGGTGCCAAACCTCCCCGTCGATATGAGCTCTTGGGGGAGATCAGCCTGTTATCCCAGAGTACCTTTTATCCTTTGAGCGATGGCCCTTCCATGCGGTACCACCGGATCACTATGTCCCACTTTCGTGCCTGTTCGAAATGTCTCTCTCGCAGTCAGGCTCCCTTATGCCATTGCGCTCTTCCGACGATTGCCGACCGTCGTGAGGGAACCTTGGAAAGCCTCCGTTACTCTTTTGGAGGCGACCACCCCAGTCAAACTACCCACCAAACAATGTCCGGACATTTAGCCCGTTAGACCGTCGAACAGGAAAGGGCGGTATTTCAACAATGACTCCAAAACGCCTAGCGACGCTCCTTCACAGTCTCCCGCCTATCCTACACATTCCTGGCCAACGGCCAACGTTAAGTTGCAGTAAAGGTTCATGGGGTCTTTTCGTCCCGTTGCGGGTAAGCGGCATCTTCACCGCTACTTCAATTTCACCGAGCTCATGGCCGAGACAGCGTCCAGATCGTTGCACCATTCGTGCAGGTCGGAACTTACCCGACAAGGAATTTCGCTACCTTAGGACCGTTATAGTTACGGCCGCCGTTTACTGGGGCTTCAATTCAGAGCTTCACCGAAGTTAACTCCCCCTCTTAACCTTCCAGCACCGGGCAGGTGTCAGGCTATATACTGAATCTTTCGAGTTCGCATAGCCATGTGTTTTTGTTAAACAGTCGCCTGGACTTCTTCGCTGCGGCCTCTTACAAAAGTAAGTAGGCGCCCCTTCTCCCGAAGTTACGGGGCTAATTTGCCTAGTTCCTTAGCCATGAATCACTCGAGCGCCTCGGATTACTCATCCTAACCACCTGTGTCGGTTTGGGGTACGGGATCCAATAATATAATCTTAGAAGGTTTTCTCGGAAGCGTTTCGTATCGTTATCACATTGACCGTAGTCGCTATGTACTGTCTAGTTTCCCCAAGGACTACGCATTTAACTATAGTCCCTATAGGTACACTATTCAACGTGCTATTCCGTCAGCACGCAGATACTGCATCACTCCGTCACTCCATCAGTATTATCGGATGCTCAGGAATTTTGACCTGATATCCATCGAGTATGCCCTTCGGCAATCCCCTTAGGTCCCGGCTAACCCTGGGACGATTAGCGTCGCCCAGGAAACCTTGGTCTATCGGCGGGCAGGTTTCTCACCTGCCTTATCGTTACTTATGCCTACATTTGCTTTTCTAACAAGTCCACAACACATCACCATGCTGCTTCGACCCTGTCAGAATGCTCCCCTACCACTCGTGTTTACACACAAATCCATGTCTTCGGTGGATAATTTATGCCCGATCATTATCGATGCTCTGTCGCTCGACCAGTGAGCTGTTACGCACTCTTTGAATGAATAGCTGCTTCCAAGCTAACATCCTGGCTGTCTCAGCGACTGAACCTCCTTAGTTCAACTTAATTATCACTTGGGGACCTTAGACGATGGTCCGGGTTCTTTCCCTCTCGGACTAGGACCTTGGCACCCTAGCCCTCACTGCCGGTAGTGTTTGATGGCATTCGGAGTTCATCTAGATTTGGTAGGATATGACTCCCCCGCATCTAATTGGTAGCTCTACCTCCATCAAACTCATCCGACGCTGCCCCTAAAGGCATTTCGGGGAGTACGAGCTATTTCCAGGTTTGATTGGCCTTTCACCCCTACCCACAGGTCATCCGAAGACTTTTCAACGTCAACCGGTTCGGTCCTCCATTGTGTGTTACCACAACTTCAACCTGCCCATGGGTAGATCACCTGGTTTCGCGTCTACCTACACTAACTTAAGCGCCACTTAAGACTCGCTTTCGCTACGACTACAGACCTTAAATCCTTAATCTTGCTAATATAGGTAACTCGTAGGCTCATTATGCAAAAGGCACGACGTCACTACACTAAGTAGCTCCGTCCGCTTGTAGGTATACAGTTTCAGGATCTATTTCACCCCGTTATTCACGGTACTTTTCACCTTTCCCTCACGGTACTTGTTCACTATCGGTCTTTTGGGAGTATTTAGTCTTGGCGGATGGTGCCGCCGGATTCAATGGGGGTTTCACCGGCCCCCACTTACTCAGGATACTTCACTAATCTAATAACTTACCTGTACGGGACTTTCACCCTCTACGGCAATACTTTCCAGTATATTCCAATTCATTATTAAACTATTATTGAAGTCCTACAACCCCAATCAAGCCGGAACTCAATTGGTTTGGACTCTTCCGCGTTCGCTCGCCACTACTTGCGGAATCACTATTGTTTTCTTTTCCTCCAGGTACTTAGATGTTTCAGTTCCCCGGGTTGGCCTTACGAACATGTCTTCAACATGCTGAGTTGTCTCATTCGGATACCTTCGGATCATAGGTCATGTGCACCTCCCCAAAGCGTTTCGCCGCTTGTCGCGTCCTTCGTAGCCTCCAAAAGCCTAGGCATTCTCTGTATACCCTTCTCTCGCTTTTCTTTTTGCAGAATATCTAATCAAATTAGATACCCTTAAGTTTTTCCCATTCTGTCAAAGATCTTTTTGTCCTATCATTTTAGAACAACGTGGAGAATATCGGAGTCGAACCGATGACCTCTTGCGTGCAAGGCAAGCGCTCTAGCCAACTGAGCTAATCCCCCATAAAAGGATTATTAGGACTATTCCCAATATTTAATGCAAAAGAAAGTAATTATAATCTCGGCAAAAGCAGATCCCGGTTCGTAAAGCACAAGGCTCCAAAAGGAGGTGTTCCAGCCGCACCTTCCGGTACGGCTACCTTGTTACGACTTAGCCCCAGTTATTTGTTTTGCCCTAAATAGCTCCTATTACGGCCACCATCTTCAGGCCCACCAAACTTCCATGGCTTGACGGGCGGTGTGTACAAGGTCCGGGTACGTATTCACCGCGCCATAGCTGATGCGCGATTACTAGCGATTCCAACTTCATGGAGTCGAGTTGCAGACTCCAATCCGAACTGGGATAGGGTTTTCGAGATTCGCTTACTATCACTAGCTTGCTGCCCGTTGTCCCTACCATTGTAGCACGTGTGTTGCCCTGGACGTAAGGGCCATGATGACTTGACGTCGTCCCCGCCTTCCTCTCTGCTTGCGCAGGCAGTTCCTCTAGAGTCCCCAGCATAACCTGATGGCAACTAGAAGTAGGGGTTGCGCTCGTTGCGGGACTTAACCCAACACCTCGCGGCACGAGCTGACGACAGCCATGCAGCACCTTCCATTCTGTCCGAAGAAAGTTCTATCTCTAGAATTGTCAAAACGAATTCGAGTCCAGGTAAGGTTCCTCGCGTATCATCGAATTAAACCACATGCTCCACCGCTTGTGCGGACCCCCGTCAATTCCTTTGAGTTTCACTGTTGCCAGCGTACTCCCCAGGTGGAGAACTTCTCGCTTTCGCTGGGACCCGCATGGTTACACCACACAGGTCGAGTTCTCATCGTTTACGGCGTGGACTACCAGGGTATCTAATCCTGTTCGCTCCCCACGCTTTCGTGCCTCAGTGTCAAATAACGCCCAGTAAGCTGCCTTCGCCTTCGGTCTTCCTCCTCATATCTGTGCATTTCACCGCTACATGAGGAATTCCGCCTACCCATACGTATTTCAAGCCTTACAGTATCAAAGGCAAACACGGAGTTGAGCCCCGGTCTTTAACCTCTGACTTATAAAGCCACCTGCGCACCCTTTAAACCCAATAATTCCGGACAACGCTTGCACCCTCCGTATTACCGCGGCTGCTGGCACGGAGTTAGCCGGTGCTTATTCTTATGGTACCGTCAGACAATCTCGCAAGATTGTGGTTCTTCCCATACAAAAGAGCTTTACAACCCGAAGGCATTCATCACTCACGCGGCATGGCTGGGTCAGAGTTGCCTCCATTGCCCAATATTCCCTACTGCTGCCTCCCGTAGGAGTCTGGCCCGTATCTCAGTGCCAGTGTGGGGGACCTTCCTCTCAGAACCCCTACCCATCGTTGCCTTGGTAAGCCGTTACCTTACCAACTAGCTAATGGGACGCATATCCATCTCTGTCCGATAAATCTTTAATCTTTAACTCATGCGAGCTTAAGATACCATGGAATATTAATCCGGATTTCTCCGGGCTATCTTCCAGACAAAGGCAAGTTATATACGCGTTACGCACCCGTGCGCCGGTCGTCAGCAAGTGCAAGCACTCCTGTTACCCCTCGACTTGCATGTATTAGGCCTGCCGCTAGCGTTCATCCTGAGCCAGGATCAAACTCTCCGTTGTAAGAGTTTTTAGATCAAATAAATGATCAATGTTTTATACCTGTCTCTACGAACTGTTTAAAAGAATTAACTTTATTAGGATCCGCTTTCGCTGATCTTATAATTACTTTCTCATTACATCAAAAGAACGTCTAAGCCGAAGCTTAATGAACTGAATCTCAGTTTCTAATTTCAATAAAACCGTTGTTTTATCGATCACCTCTCTAAAGAAGCGAGTGCAAAGGTAAGATATTTTAGTTTAAACTTCCAAATGTTTTTTCAATTAATTTGAAATATTTTTAGAGGTGTCTAAATCTCATTCTCATTACTCTTTTGCGGCTCTCCATTTGAAAGCGAGTCCAAAGATAAGAAAGGAAATTTAATATGCAATACTTATTTTGTTTTATTTGGAAACTGATAAGTTTTGCTCTCTTTAAATCATTTGGTGGTTTATATAACTACCTGCTGCTGCATGTTTTTTTAAAGTCCCTACCGTTGTAAGGGATTGCAAAGGTAAGAAAGGGAAGTACAATTGCAACCTTAAATATTTAAATAAAAACAAAGAGGTTGATAACATCAATGCTATCAACCTCTTATCTTCTATAAATTATTAATTTTATCTATGTTCTGGTCTTAATAAATCATTTACTGTCTTAACTGGAGTAAATGTAGACACCGGAACTTCTACAAATAATGTAGTCCAATATGCCATAGAACCATTCCATAAGCCAGGAAGTTCAATTGCTTGAATTTCTTGTCCGTCTCTAGATTTATGCGTAATGAAACCTGCGTTCTCATTACGGTACTGCATTAAATCAAATTTATCCCCTTTATAATCTTTTAATCCACAAACTAAATCTACTGGATTGAAGTGCGTTGCTGCATTGGCGATTTCTCTACGAACTGGATTAGCAAAGTTTATTTGAGCACTTTCTACAATTTGTAAAGATCTATGATTTCCATCTTTCAACCAGAATGGACCTCCACCAGGTTCTCCTTCATTTTTAACCATTCCACAAACTCTAATAGGTCTGTTTAGTTTATCAAAGAAGTAAGATTCCATTTCATCTTGTGTCAAACCATTTAGTTCTTCGCCTAAGCTCCAACCTAAACGCTTCATACAAAACTCAATTACTTCGTGAGTTAACTCTTCACTCCTCTCACCTTCGTTGTATCTTCTCAAAAATGAGAAGATTTTTGTTTGTGTATCTACTAAAATACTAGCTAAAGCTTTTTTGTATTTATAAGTATCTTCTTTTAATCTATCAGAAGTTACATTATCAATGTTTTTAACAAAGACAATATCAGCATCTATATTATTTAAATTTTCTAGTAATGCACCGTGCCCACCAGGTCTAAATAATAATTCTCCATCTTCTTCTTTTCTGAAAGGTTCATTTTGTGCTGTTGCTGCAATAGTATCTGTAGAAGGTAACTGAGTTGAGAATGAAATCTCAAATTTTGCATCATACCTTTTACTATATACTTCTTTGTAGACATTTGTTAATTCTACAAATTGATCATAATGTTCTGGAGAAACCGTAAAATGAAGGTTGACTACTCCATTTTCATCTTTTGCATAATTTGCTCCTTCAATAAGGTGTTCTTGCACAGGAGTTCGAACTTCCCCATTATATTTATGGAAACCGATTAAACCTTTAGGTCTATTTGCAAGATGTAATCTATCACTTGAAAAAGTTGCCTCTAAAATACTTTTGTATTCTTTATTAGCGACAAGTACATCAAGGCTTCCTAATTTCTGAGCTACTTCAGAGTAAATTTCAGTATATAATGGAAAGTGAATGATATTATTAAAGAAATCTGCCACCAATCCCTTACTTTTTTCTAGGTCTGGTTCAGCAAAAGTATCTTTAGCTTCTAAATCATTTTTAAATTCAAGTAAAGCTTTAAACATACGCGTAGCTGCACCTGATGCAGGAACAAACTTTACTAAAGAATTACCTTTAATCGACTCTTCGTATTTATCAACAAAATCATTTATTTCTTCATCAGATAATTTAATTATTCCATCTCCAATTGTAGCAGGTCTAATGATATTTGCATATTCAAATCCTTTTTTGAAGTAGTTTAATTGTTTTTCTACAGTTTCAATATTGATTCCTTTACGCTCCATTAACGCAATATCCTCCGGTAAAAACTTTGTTGTTATTGACATTTCTATTGTTTCCAAGGTTATATGTTTTTGAAATTAATAATGTTAGTACAAGTATAGCACGGCATTCGCATTTGCGAAACGTTTTATCGTTAGCATAAAACTTAGTGTATACAAATATGGTAAAAAAACTAATAAAAAGCGAAACCGATTGCAGTACGTAACTTATTTTACAGTTCTAAATAGTAACATTTTGATTTATTTGTATTTTTGGGGATAACTAAAAAACAAATAAATGGAAAACCATTCTTTTAATAAAGAGACAATAGTTAAATACATTAGTATAACTGCTTTAATATCAAATATATTAATACTTTTAACCTTAAAGATTGAGGGCTTATCTGAACGAATTGGATGGGGAATTAATGGATATGTTGATACAATAAAAACACCTCTTTTTGATTTTGAAAAATGGCAAACAGTCTTTTCTATACAAGTCGATTCATTTTTAGTGCTTGAAAACTATGTTGGTAATAATATTACGTTTTCGACTGAAATATATACTTTTTATGGCCTTGCCTTATTAATTGGATTCTCGATTTTTTTAGGAAGTATTAGTGGACTTACAAGAATATGGCATGCAGTTCTATTTGGAATATTTGCATTATTAATTGGTACATTACATTTAGAAAATCTACAAATTTTATCATCAATACATGATAAAGCTTTTACTGGAGTAGTTTTATTAATTTACATAGCTGTAAGTTATTATTTTCATGTAAAGAAGACTATCAATTTTACCTACAGGTTATTGTGTTATTTATTTATTGGAGGAATTTTAAGTTCTATTATTTCATTACTTGGAAATACTGAATATTGGATTGCTGAGAGTGTAAGTTATAGTTTTGGTAGTTTAGCTATTTTAAGTTTATTATTTGTACTATTTATTTCGACAGCTATACCCTTTGGCATCTTATTTTTAACAAGTTTCAAAAATATTGGAGGTAATAATGGAGATAGTGCTAGACATTTTTATGTATTCTATACTATCTATTCTTTAAATTTAGTTTATGCATATTTAGTGGAATTCCACTCTATAGACTGGGGACTTTACTACATCCCTCCTGCACTACTTTTTGTTATCTCAACAGTAGTCGGTTTATACATCATAAAACAACAAGAAGAGCTATTCCATATTGCAGTAAGAGAATCTCAAATTATCTATTGGATTTATCTTGGAGGTAGTATTATTGCAACAGCTACATATTGTTTTCACCTTGCCATATTTGATACTTCATTTACACATGTGATGGATCAATCTATACTTATATTATTTATAGGCTTTGGCTTTGTATCGGTAATCTACATCTCTTATAACTTTTATGATGTACTTAAAAAGAATTTACCGGCCTATAAAGTAGCATTCAAGCCTCAGAATATAGATTTTTTATCTACTTGGGCTATTGGCTTATTACTATCAATTGGTCTATTTTATATAAATAACTTTAATGTTTATAGAAACTCTTGGGTAGCTTATTATAATGGATTAGGAGATATAGAACTTCTACAAGATAATGCCTACTTAGCTGAAGAAAGATATAATTTCTCTAACATGTACAATAGCTGGAATTTTAAAGGTAATTATATGCTTGGGAGCATTGCTGAACAAAATAAAAAATACTCAGCAGCTTATGTGAGGTTTGATAAATCTTCTAAAGAAACTACAACACCTCAGTCATTCATTAAATCAGCACAACTGCAGGTGAATAATAAAAATTTGCTTGAAGCAATTCTTATTCTACAAAAAGGTATTCAACAGTTCCCATCAAATAAGGAAATTTACAATAATCTAGCATTATCATTTTATGAAATAAATGAAATCGATAGTACACTTTTTTATTTAGATAAAGGCCAAAAAATATCAGGAGAAGATAGTAACATTTTATCAAGTAATTTTTTAGGGGTTGCAACACTATCTAAAACTGATATTACTAAACTTGAAGGGCATTTAAATGAATTAAACAATTCTACCAAAGTAAGTGAGGCTGTAAATCAATTGGCTTATTTAAATTCTAACGCTGTTGGAGGTAATAAACCGTTTATCCCAGATTTTTTAGCAGATTCATTATTAAATGGAGATCAAGTAAGCTATATATATAATTATACTATTAATGCTACATTTAGAGATGGTTATAACGATATTGATAAATACATCTCTAAATATTTAAATAATTATGAAAATTCAGAATACAAGCAACAATTATTATTTGCTTCTGCATTAAATAACCTAAACTCAGAAAAATATTATTCTAGTTGGAGTAATTTTGACGAGTTATCTAATAAATATGGGCAAACTAATGGATATTATGATTTCTTATTAGGACTGAATGCATTTCAGAATAATAAATTTGAATTAGCATATGAACACCTCAATACAGCTTTTAAAACTGGGCAAACAAGTGCTATTTATCCACTCGCACTTGTGGCTAGTCAGTTAAAATCCAAAGTAGAAAGTAAAAAAATATGGGATAACGTCTTTAAATTAAATATGATTGAAGACCCATCTATTATCAAATACTATTTAGATAACGACAAGATTAGAGATTTTACAGCAACAGACTATGTAAATTATATAGTATTCAATCACAAAAAGAAATCTGTTCAAGACCTTTTTCAACATATATTAAAAATTTCATCTGAACAAAATCAAATTGAACTGATAGAACTTCTATTACAAGATTATATTTCTAACAGAGATACTGATAAGGCCATTGCATTGATAAAAGAAGTAGAAGCTTCTTTTACATTAAATAATGAGCTTGCTACATTAATATTACACACAAATTATTTATTAAAAATATCATCTTTAAACATTGATGACCTTATTAAGGTTTTAGATACAACTTCTGCTGAAGGAAAATTATATAGTGATATATATAAAAATACTAATTTCTTAAAAAATGAAGATGTAGAATCTCTTTTTTGGAATGATGCTTTTGGAGAGTTTTACAGTAGCAAACTAATTTCAGAAGAAAAAACAGAAGAGGCTTACCAATTAGTAAGTGATTTATTAAAGGTTAACCCTTATTCTGAAATTGCAACAGCTAATTATATCAGAGTTTGTTTTAAACTAGGGTTAAAACAATATGCAGAATCGAGTAGATTAGAAGCAGAATATTTATTATCATCTTCTGCTTCAAATAGAATAAATGAGTTATATTCAAGATTGAAAATTGAATATCAAAAAGAAATATCAACTTGGGAATAAACTAACAAATCCATGTCAAACAAAGTTATCACTACAGAAGGTATATCAAGAATATACCAAATGGGAACAGAAGTAATTAAAGCCCTAAAACACATTAGTATCTCTATTGATAGAGGAGAATATGTAGCATTTATGGGACCTTCTGGATCTGGGAAATCAACATTGATGAACATAATTGGTTGTTTAGACACACCTAGTGAGGGTCAATATTGGTTAAATAACCAAGATGTAAGTGATATGACAGAAAATGAGTTAGCTGTTGTGAGAAATAAAGAAATTGGTTTTGTATTTCAATCTTTCAATTTATTGCCAAGGTCTACAATTCTTGATAATGTAGCTCTACCTCTTGTTTATGCAGGTATTGGTAGAGAGGAAAGGCTAGAAAGAGCTCAAAAATCTTTAGATGCTGTTGGTTTAGGTACAAGAGTTTCTCATAAACCAAATGAACTCTCTGGAGGTCAAAGACAAAGGGTTGCAATAGCAAGAGCATTGGTAAATAACCCTAGTATTATTCTAGCAGATGAACCTACAGGTGCATTGGATACAAAAACTTCATACGAAATTATGGATATCTTTAATAAGTTACATGAAAATGGAAATACCATTATTATGGTAACTCACGAAGAAGATATTGCCAATTACGCTCATAGAATTATTCGATTAAGAGATGGTCTTGTTGAACGAGACGAACAAAATATGGATATCACAAAAATTTAATGTGAGATGAAAGTATATACAAAAACAGGTGATAAAGGAGAAACATCCCTTTTTGGAGGTAAAAGAGTGTCTAAAACTCATAATCGTATTGAAGCTTATGGTACAATAGATGAACTTAATTCATATATAGGTTTAGTAAGAGACCAATCTGTAAACAATAAACGGTCTGATATTTTAAAAGAAATACAAGACCGTCTATTTACAATTGGAGCAGAACTAGCTGCCGATCCTGATAAACCTCACCTTAAAAAACCCGATATCACTGAACAAGATATTGAATTATTAGAACAGGCCATTGATCAGATGGATCGAGAACTTTCTCCTTTAAAATATTTTATTCTTCCTGGTGGACATACTGCTGTTTCTTTTGCTCATTTAGCAAGAACTGTATGTAGAAGAGCTGAACGATTAGCTATTGGATTGGTAGATGAAGGAGAAAATATTGACTTTATAGTAATTAGATATCTAAATAGACTTTCTGATTACCTATTTGTAATTTCTAGAAAAATGGCCAAGGAATTAGGTGTTGATGAAAATTATTGGGTTCCGAGAAAATAGTTTTCGAAAGAATAAATTTATGAGGTATCAATTTAGTAATCTAAAAGGTCTAAATGATACCTCTTTATTATTTTCCTTAGTAACTCTCCATATAATGGTGAAGTAGCATACCCAACTCCTCCATATTTTGTAGAGCCAATCATATTTGCCCAAGCAATATAATCTCTACCTTGTGTAAATAAAGGAGCATACCTTTTTTGTTTATTTAGAAATAAAGAATGTGCTCTAAAAGATTCCCAAGGAGATTTATATTCAGCAAAAGAGTCTCTTACAGTACATTTATATAAAACTCTATTTCCTTTCTTTACCTTTTTAGCCGATACCACAATCCCTTTATTTCTTTTATACTCTTCTTTTGTATAATACTCTGTTGTGGTAATTGGAACTGTTCTTTTTGATTTATCCTTTACTCCAAAATAATTATTACCAATAACTCTTTTACCATATCCCGTTTCTAATGCAGCTTGTGCTAAAGTTATTGATGCAGGAACGTGATATCTTGCTTGTTCCATTAATGCTGTTTCAATTTTCCTTAAAGGTACTGAAGAAGTAAAAAAAGAATATACATGAGGTGGAGCATTCATTTGATCTAAAATAAATTCTTGAAACAACCCTCCTATTTTTTGATTAAGAAGCAGTAGTTGATCATCTTCTAATTGATCTACTCTTGTTATTTTATTATTAATCAAAAACTCTGTAACTATTAATTGTCTTTCAATTTGAAACCTATCAATATAAGACGAAACATTATTTAATTTTTCTTCTCTATAGCTTGATAAGTGATTAACAGGCTTTACAGGTACAACTGCCGTTTGAATAACATTAGGGTTTTCAATTTCAATTCCAAAATCTTCAATAAATTCATCTAATGTTGGTTCCTGCCCATTATAATTAACAGCAATAGGGGCTTGAACATAAATGATCTTCTCTGAAGAATCTGAAAAAAACTGGGTCATTAAAACAAACAACAATAAAACAATTATTGTAACTGCTAGTTTTGGATTAATGATAAAGGAGTAGATATTTCCTTTGTATCTCATATAGACACTACTTGGGAATTTTACTCCAATCGAAAGGTTTGTACCTGTTACTGATAACTCTGAAGAATTTTTTAGAAAATACATAACATCTAAACTTTACCTTTGTAGAATAATTAAATAAAACCGACAAACTACCTTATTGGATTGTTTGTAAAACAAATTTAGTTTAAAAATTAAACATTGTCAATATTTTAAACATTTATATTTAAAAATATGTCTATTAGTAAGAATACGATGCGTATAGGCCATACATATCAATTGATAAACTATGGTGAGGTGTTTAAATTTAAAACACTATCTATAGATAACAATGATGATTTTTTGATCAAAACCTTAGATACTTTAGAAATTTGTAAGCTAAGTGAGCTATATGAATTTGGAAAAGGTAAAGATTTTAAGATTGATGAAATTGATGAATAAAAAAATAGGCTAGCTCAAATAAATGAACTAGCCTATTTATATAAATCAGTTACTGATTAGTAACGATAATGTTCTACTTTGAATGGGCCATTAACATCAACACCAATATAATTAGCTTGATCTTCTGATAATGTTTCTAATTCAACACCAATTTTTGCTAAATGAAGTCTTGCTACCTTTTCATCTAAATGTTTAGGAAGCATGTATACTTTATTTTCGTAAGCTCCAGTATTACACCAAAGTTCTAACTGTGCTAATGTTTGGTTAGCAAAAGAGTTAGACATTACAAACGATGGGTGACCAGTTGCACAACCTAAGTTTACTAAACGTCCTTCTGCTAAAATGATTACATCATTTCCAGATCCAACAGTATACTTATCTACTTGTGGTTTGATATTTACTTTTGAAGCACCATAGTTTTCATTTAACCATGCCATGTCGATTTCATTATCGAAGTGACCGATATTACAAACGATTGCTTTATCTTTTACTTTTTCAAAATGACGACCAACAACAATATCCTTGTTACCTGTAGTTGTAACTACAATATCCGCTTCAAGGATAGCATCATCCATTTTCTTTACTTCAAAACCATCCATTGCAGCTTGTAAAGCACAAATTGGATCAATTTCAGTAACAATAACACGAGCTCCAGCACCACTTAAAGAAGCAGCTGAACCTTTACCAACATCACCGTAACCAGCTACAACTGCAACTTTACCTGCAATCATAACATCAGTAGCACGACGGATACCATCAACTAAAGATTCACGACAACCGTATTTGTTATCAAATTTTGACTTAGTTACTGAATCGTTGATATTAATTGCAGGAATTGGAAGAGTACCATTTTTCTCACGATCAACTAATCTTAAAACACCTGTTGTTGTTTCTTCAGATAATCCTTTAATACCAGCAACTAACTCAGGGTATTTATCAAATACCATGTTAGTTAAATCTCCACCGTCATCAAGAATCATATTTAAAGGTTTACCACCTTCAAAACCGTGTAAAGTTTGCTCAATACACCAATCAAATTCTTCATCAGTAAGACCTTTCCATGCATAAACAGGTACACCAGTTGCTGCAATAGCTGCTGCTGCTTGATCTTGTGTAGAGAAAATATTACATGATGACCAAGTAACTTCTGCACCTAATTCTACAAGAGTTTCAATAAGAACAGCAGTTTGAATTGTCATATGAAGACAACCTGCAATTCTAGCACCTTTTAAAGGTTTAGAAGCTCCAAATTCCTCTCTAAGAGACATTAAACCTGGCATTTCTGCTTCAGCAAGTTCAATTTCTTTTCTCCCCCAGTCCGCTAAAGAAATATCTTTAACTTTATACTTAACTGTTGTACTTTCCACTTTGTAAAATTTTTTAATGAGTTTGAGTTTGCAAATTTAATATAAAATTATGGATTAAACTGCAACACATTGAAATACTAAAACTATAACACAAAATGAATAGTAAATTGTTTAAAAAATTGGGTATTATTTGTATCTATTAATATTTAAAAGAAAGAATCTGACTGAAAATAAAAACAATTCGAATCTAATCATTTAAATTTCGGTAGTAAACCATTATTTAATACAATCTATTTAGGTGATTGAAGATTATTTAATCGTGGCATAATGTGTGTAATTAGATCAACTGATGTACTTAAAAAAAAATATATTTTCAACTTTTATAGTAATCACTTTTTTTGTGTCTCTAATTTCGACTAAAACTGTAGCATCTGATTTTGATGTAGATAGTCTTTTTTCAAAGTTAACACTAGAGCAAAAAATTGGTCAAATAATATTTGCCATTCCTCAAAAAAATGATAGTGAGTTGAAATCTTTAGGGAGGGAAAATAAATTAGGTGGAGTTATCTTTTCTCAGAACTGTTCAAAAAATTCATTTACTTATTTTTCAAACCTAAATAAGTTACCCAATAAAGTTCCTGTTTTAATTGGGTCTACTTCTCAACAGAGTATAAATTGTCTAGATCCAAATTTCTCTTTACTTCCTGATAGGTATAATCTAAGTGCTATAAATAGTAATATTTTCACTTTCAATATCTATCAAGAAATTGGTAAGATAAACAACAAATTAAACTTAGATGTTTATTTCTCTAATAGCCTTTCTATAAAAAAGGATAAAGGTTTTTATCACTATGGTTTTGGAGATGATGTTATTAATGTGTTGAAAAATAATCACGCTGCAATTAAAGGGTTACATCAAAAAAGTATATTAACTGGTACAACTTTATCCTATGATTTTGATTATAAAAAAGTTGATGATAATATAAAGAATATACTCACCCAACTTGTAAAAGATAATATCGATATATTAAAAGCATCAAGAGAGGATTTTGAAACACCCATTTTCAGAAAAGAATTCATTGATCAACTAAAAGATTCTTTAAATTACAATGGTTTAATTGCTTCTGGTGATCTTGCTTTAGGTATTAATGCTTCTTTAACTGTTGACAATGCTATCCATGCTCTACAAAATGGGCACGATGTTATTGCTCTATCTGCTTATTATACTGAAGTAATTAAAGGTATTGCATTAGGAATAAAAAAAGGTAAAGTTGATACTATTTTGATTAACAAGAATGTTCGCAAAGTTCTTGAATTAAAAGCTAAGAAGAAATCTTACATTACTAATTACACTCCAAAAGAAGACCTTAAAGCAATAAAAGCAGATACTTACGAGAAATCTGTAACAGTGTTAAATAATACTGATTCAATTATACCTCTACCTTCTTTAAATAAAACATCCTATCAGTTGGTAAGTATTGGTTTAAAAGGACATGAAGATAGCTTTGGGAATACATTAAAAATGTTTGTAGACTACGATTATCATAGAATTGAACAACCAAGTTTTTCAACAAGTCAAGTAAATTTACTTTTTGAGAGTTGTAAGAATAAAGATATTGTAATTGTAAATATTGTTTGTCATCAAGAGTCTTCAAAACATAGGTATGGTGTTAGCTATGCTACAGAACAATTTATTGAACAACTTCAGCATAAAACTAAAGTAATTGTTATTCTTCATGGTGCTCCAGATGGATTGAGATATCTTGATAAGAGTCAAAATACAATTATTAATTACTCTACAGATAAATATGCCCAAGAAGCATCTGCTCAAGTAATTGCAGGTAGCATCTCAGGAAATGGAAAGCTACCAATAACCATTACACCTAATTTTGTAGTCAATAAAGGAGATAAAATTAAAAATGTTGGTCGTTTAGGATATGGCCAACCCAATCAAGTGGGTATAGATGGAAATAAACTAAATTATCTTATTGATAGTATTGCAAATCATGCAATTAATATTGAAGCTACACCTGGTTGTCAAATTGTTGTAGCAAAGAATGGTAAGATAGTTTTTGAAAAATCATATGGCTATTTTACTTATGAAAAAGAGACTCCTGTAACTAATCAAACAGTTTATGATATTGCTTCAGTAACAAAAGTTGCTGCTACAACACAAGCACTTATGATGTTAGATTATCAGGATTCAATTAATGTAAATAACTCTCTAGATCATTATATTACAAATACAGATACCACAAATAAAGGAGATATTAAATTAATTCAGTTTCTTACTCATACGGCACCATTAAAAGGAGGTTATTATTTTTGGGGGCATGTATACGATAGAGATAAGAAAGAATATAACCCCACTTATATAAGTCCCTATAAAAAGAAAGGATTTACTGTGGAGGTGACTCCCGATCTATATGCATCTGATACAATTAAAAATGCAATGTGGGATTGGTTATTAGCTTCTCCAATATCAACAAGAAGAAGGTATACTAAATCTGTATACAGATATTGGTATAGTGATTTAGGATATTATTTTTTACAAAGAGTGGTTGAAAAAGAAGCTAATACTTCTATTGATAAGTATTTAGCGAAGAATTTGTACGAACCTTTGGGAACTCGGACATTAGGATATTTACCATTAAAAAGGATAAATTTAAATAGAATTCCTCCTACTGAAATGGATATTAATTATCGCCAATGTTTAATTAAAGGGATTGTTCATGATCCATCTGCAGATTTAATGGGAGGAGTTGCTGGGCATGCAGGTGTATTTTCTAATGCACATGATTTAGCTATACTAATGCAAATGAATCTTCAAAAAGGCACTTACGGTCAACATCAGTTTTTTGATGAAACAACCTTAAATAATTTTAATAGACAACCTTATACACGTTTCAAAAACCGAAGAGCGTTAGGTTGGGATAAACCTCCATTAAAAGGAGATGAAGGTAATACCTCCCCACTTGCTCCAAAATCTACTTTTGGTCATACTGGTTTTACAGGTACTTGTGCATGGGTTGATCCTACAAATAGTATTGTATATATTTTTCTTTCTAATAGAGTTTATCCAACAGCAAGAAATAATAAACTTGCAAAGGAAAATATTAGAGAAGGTATTCAATCTGCAATATATCAAGCAATGGGAGAAGAATTACCTCAGTAATTCTTCTTTATTGACTTTTATTATTAATATATGATGGAATAAATTTGTTTTATATTACTTTTCATCATACTTTTGCATCGCTTTAAAGGAAAAAGCATTTCTAAATGGCTTCGTAGCTCAACTGAATAGAGCATCACATTACGGCTGTGAAGGTTCCAAGTTTGAATCTTGGCGAGGTCACTATATTTTTCCTGTTAAAGCCAAATGGCTTCGTAGCTCAACTGAATAGAGCATCACATTACGGCTGTGAAGGTTCCAAGTTTGAATCTTGGCGAGGTCACTAAAAAAGGTTGAAATTTAATTATTTCAACCTTTTTTTATGTTTAAACGAATAAGAGTCCTATTCAGATTTCACTTGAATAGGACTCTTATTAATTTAAACTCTATATCTTTTACTTCTTATCTAGCAAATCCATTCTGTGGAAATAATCTACTGCCGCCTTCCTTACTTTAGGGGCAAGTAATAATGCTCCAACCATTGTAGGTATTGCCATTGTTGCATATACTCCGTCAATTAAATTAATTATGGCTTCTAATTTAATTACAGAGCCTACTACTATAAGTATTACATAATAGTAATTGAAATAATGTTTCTTATCAGCTCCAATTAAATACCCTAAACATTTTGTACCGTAATATGAAAATGAGAATAAAGTAGTTAATGCAAAAAAGAGTACACAAATAGATAATATTATTGGTCCCATTACAGGGTATACTGCAGAAAAAGCTTGAGTCGTTAACATTACTCCTTGTACATTAGTTGCATTTGGATCGTATACACCTGAAGCCATAATTGCTAAAGCCGTCATTGTACAAACCACGATTGTATCTATAAAAGGCCCTATCATAGCTACTAAACCTTCTCTAACAGGCTCGTCTGTTTTTGCAGCTCCATGCATCATTGGTGCTGTACCAATTCCTGCTTCATTAGAAAATGCTGCTCTCTTGGCTCCAATAATTATAACAGCACCAAATGCACCACCTGCTACAGATTCAAAGTTAAATGCTTCAATAAAAATACTTGAGATGATAGATGGTAATTTATCAATATTTAAACCAATAATACCAAGTACAGCTACTACATAAATAACTACCATAATAGGAACTAATTTACCTGCAACTTTCCCAATCCTTTCAATACCTCCAAATATTACTATTGACACTAATATCATTATACCTACTCCAATAATGAAATTGACCGTAGTTACGTCTGTACTATTTGGAATTACATCTTTTAATACTACAGTTCTAATTACCTCTGTTAATTGATTTGCTTGAAACATAGGTGTCACTCCTAATAAGCCTGCAGCAGCAAAGAACATTGCTAAAGGTTTCCATTTTTTACCAAGGCCTTCTTCTATATAATACATAGGTCCTCCTTCAGCATGACCATGAGAATCATGGCCTCTGTACATTACTGCCAATGTACAGGTAAAAAACTTTGTAGCCATACCAAGTAATGCACTCATCCACATCCAAAATAATGCTCCTGGTCCACCCATAACTAAGGCAACCGCAACACCACTAATATTTCCCATACCAACAGTTGCTGCAATAGCTCCAGATAATGCTTCATAATGATCGATATCCCCTTCCGCATTATCATCATCATATTTACCTCTTAATACATCTACTGCATGTTTCAGGTATCTAAAAGGTAAGAACCTTGAGTAAATCATGAAGAATAATCCTCCTCCAAGAAGTAAAATTAAAAGTGGTGTTCCCCATGCAATTGCACTAAAACTTGCACAGAACTTTTCAAACATTTCCATATAGTAATTTATTTAAATCTTATTGTAATGGTTAGAAAGTAAATGAAAGGTATTACTTATCGTAATAACTTAATTATATCAACTTAATACAATAAAATTATTAAGTAATAAGGTTATTCAAAATTTATTATTACTCTAGATTAGATAATTATTTAAAAAAGTATAGTCACAAAAAAAGGTTAGTCAACATCTTGTGTTAACTAACCTTCTATATATAATAAATGTGGCGTCGACCTACTCTCCCGGGGGTTAACCCAGTACCATCAGCACTGTGGGGCTTAACTGCTCTGTTCGGAATGGAAAGAGGTGAACACCCACGTCATTGACACCATCAATATCTTAATGTCTTTGATCATCGAATCTAATCACTAATACCAAATAACTCTTCTAAATAAGTTATTTGACAGTGAAAAGGAAAAACTTTGCTAGCACTCTATCACTAGAGTGCTAACCGTAAAAGAAAAGCTCTTGGGCGATTAGTACTTCTCAGCTGAATGTATCTCTACACGTACACTTGAAGCCTATCAACGTCATAATCTATAACAACCCTTATATGGAAATCTCATCTCGAGGTGGGTTTCGCGCTTAGATGCTTTCAGCGCTTATCCGCTCCACACATAGGTACCCGGCGATGCTCCTGGCGGAACAACCGGTACGCCAGAGGTGTGTCCAACTCGGTCCTCTCGTACTAAAGTCAGAGCCTCTCAAATTTCCTACGCCCGCAACAGATAGAGACCGAACTGTCTCACGACGTTCTGAACCCAGCTCGCGTGCCACTTTAATGGGCGAACAGCCCAACCCTTGGGACCTTCTCCAGCCCCAGGACGTGACGAGCCGACATCGAGGTGCCAAACCTCCCCGTCGATATGAGCTCTTGGGGGAGATCAGCCTGTTATCCCCAGAGTACCTTTTATCCTTTGAGCGATGGCCCTTCCATGCGGTACCACCGGATCA
>NZ_CP034562.1:3470000-3565000 GCF_003970675.1 Flammeovirga pectinis | reverse complement strand
AATTGAAGTAGCGGTGAAGATGCCGCTTACCCGCAACGGGACGAAAAGACCCCATGAACCTTTACTGCAACTTAACGTTGGCCGTTGGCCAGGAATGTGTAGGATAGGCGGGAGACTGTGAAGGAGCGTCGCTAGGCGTTTTGGAGTCATTGTTGAAATACCGCCCTTTCCTGTTCGACGGTCTAACGGGCTTAAAGTCCGGACATTGTTTGGTGGGTAGTTTGACTGGGGTGGTCGCCTCCAAAAGAGTAACGGAGGCTTTCCAAGGTTCCCTCACGACGGTCGGCAATCGTCGGAAGAGCGCAATGGCATAAGGGAGCCTGACTGCGAGAGAGACATTTCGAACAGGCACGAAAGTGGGACATAGTGATCCGGTGGTACCGCATGGAAGGGCCATCGCTCAAAGGATAAAAGGTACTCTGGGGATAACAGGCTGATCTCCCCCAAGAGCTCATATCGACGGGGAGGTTTGGCACCTCGATGTCGGCTCGTCACGTCCTGGGGCTGGAGAAGGTCCCAAGGGTTGGGCTGTTCGCCCATTAAAGTGGCACGCGAGCTGGGTTCAGAACGTCGTGAGACAGTTCGGTCTCTATCTGTTGCGGGCGTAGGAAATTTGAGAGGCTCTGACTTTAGTACGAGAGGACCGAGTTGGACACACCTCTGGCGTACCGGTTGTTCCGCCAGGAGCATCGCCGGGTACCTATGTGTGGAGCGGATAAGCGCTGAAAGCATCTAAGCGCGAAACCCACCTCGAGATGAGATTTCCATATAAGGGTTGTTATAGATTATGACGTTGATAGGCTTCAAGTGTACGTGTAGAGATACATTCAGCTGAGAAGTACTAATCGCCCAAGAGCTTTTCTTTTACGGTTAGCACTCTAGTAATAGAGTGCTAGCAAAGTTTTTCCTTTTCACTGTCAAATAACTTATTTAGATGAGTTGTTTGGTATTAGTGATTAGATTCGATGATCAAAGACATTAAGATATTGATGGTGTCAATGACGTGGGTGTTCACCTCTTTCCATTCCGAACAGAGCAGTTAAGCCCCACAGTGCTGATGGTACTGGGTTAACCCCCGGGAGAGTAGGTCGACGCCACATTTATTATATATAGAAGGTTAGTTAACACAAGATGTTGACTAACCTTTTTTTGTGGCTATACTTTTTTAAAGAAAGTAGATCTCAAAAAAATAGCAAAACTAAAAAGCCATAGGATAATTAAATATCTTATGGCTTTCTTATTTATCTAGGATAGAGTAATTCATCTGAATGATATTGAAAATGGGATGATTAACTATTCTTCATGTCATGCAATAACTTGAAGGTGTGGTTTATCTCTTCTTTCTCAATAATTATTGAAAACTCATGTTTGGTTGAGATAAATTCTACAACATTTATTTTATTCCAAGCAAGAGTTTTTAATATATGATAGAAAACACCGGGGGCATCTTTGGTATAAGAAATAGGCATTCTCATGGTAACTGCAGCAAGTTCTTGAATTTCAGATAGTTTTTCTTCTTCCTCAAAAAGTTCTTTTACTTTATCTGCAAATGTCTTACTCGTAATAATATTTGTTTCATGCATACCTTTTGATGATGCATGAAATAAGTCGCTGCTACTATTTTGAACTAGTTCTAATAAGTCTTTTTGAGCACGAATAAGTGTTGGAGAATTTTTATAAGCAAAATCGACAAGATCAGAGCGAACTAAAATGTCTCCCATATGCCTAATGTAATCTTTAGCTTGATCTTCTAATTGAGAGGCGTCAACTTTATGTGCCATTCGTTTTAGTGCCATTACAATTGCTCCTTGCTGTACTTCTTTATCAAACCTCTTTTCTATTTCAGGGTGTAATTTTCGAGCAAGAGCACTATAATTTATAATACCTTCTGCAATTCCTTCTTGTAGAAAAGGAGATTCATTAATTAGTTCCGCGATTACTTCAGCAAGTGTGAGCATATGTACTTTAAATTTGAGACCAAGTCAAAATTAATGTTTATAATTCGGCTTTTAAAGGCTTCGAAATAAATATCAAAAGATATATAGTTTTTTTAAGTAAACAGTATCCTATTTTTGTATCTTTATTTAGGCGTTACCTATCATTTTTTGAATAAATAATAACCTTATGAAGAAGGTACTTGTTATAACTTATTATTTTCCTCCTTGTGGAGGAATACCTGTAATACGGCCTCTTAAGTTAATAAAATATATTAGAGATTTTGGTTGGGAACCAGTTTTAGTTACCCCTAAAGATGCACACTATCCATCTTTTGATAATGAAATGCTAGAAGATTTCCCTCAAGATATTGAACGAATAAAAGTACCAATTTGGGAACCTTATAGTTTATATAAAAAGTTTACTTCTAGAAAGAAAGATGAAAATGTCAATAACGTTTTAGTTGCATCAGATGAGAAAAGTAAATCTTGGAAAGCAAAGCTTGCTGTTTTTATTAGAAGTAACTTTTTTATTCCCGACGCTAGAAAATTTTGGATTGGACCAGTTGTAAAAGAAGTATCAAAATATTTATCTAATAATAAAATTGATGCAATTATAACTACAGGGCCACCACATTCTGTTAATTTGATTGGAGCTCACTTAAAAAGTCAATTTGATTTACCTTGGTTAGCAGATTTTCAGGACCCATGGACTCAAGTAGATTATTATAAAGAACTGATATTAACGGATTGGGCTAACAATAAACATCATCAATTAGAACAACAAATATTTAAAGAAGCAGATATAATTACGACTGTAAGTGATGCTTGGAAAGATGATCTTTATGCTATTGGAGCTAAAAACGTAGCTGTCGTTCCATTGGGATATGATCCTAAAGATTTCTCAATGTTATCTAATAGATCAGATAGTAAGAAAATGAGAATTACACATCTCGGTTTAGTAGGTAAAGATCGTGTTCCATATCAACTACTTGATATAATTATAGAATTAGGAGTTGAATTGGAAGGGTTCTCTACTCAATTTGAATTACAATTTATTGGACAAGTAGATTATTCAATTATTGAATTTATAGAAAGACATAAAAAGAAAAATTTGATTTCTTTTGTTTCCCAATTAACTAGAAAAGAAGCTTTGCAAAAAGGTAAATCTTCTGATGTTCTGTTGATGTTATTAAATAAGGCAGATAACTCAATAGGTCGTATTCCAGGGAAGCTATTTGAATATCTAGCACTAGAGAAAACTATACTTAGTTTAGGGAATACAAAAGGAGATTCTTCTAAAATAATTGCAGAAACAGGAATGGGAGAATGTTTGGAGTACAATCAAAAGAAAGAAGTAAAACAATTAATTACTTCTATGTTTTTAGAATGGAAAGAGAATGGAAAACTTACACCTCAAAAAAGTAGTGCATACGCACGATATAAATCTCAAAATATAGCAGAAGCATTTTCTGAAGCCTTGAAAAGTATTCTTTGAGAAGAAAATATAAAAAAATATAGGATTAAATTAAAATATCTTGTCGTCAACGCAAAACAATTGATAACTTTGCAGTTCTGATGAAATTTCATCTAGAATAATAGTAAACATTAAATTAGTCAGATAATGAAATTGGCAATTGGTGGCGATCACGCTGGTTACGAATACAAAGACGAAATCATTAAGCACTTAGAAGCAAATGGTCATGAAGTAAAGGATTTTGGTCCTTTCTCTACAGCATCTTGTGACTATCCTGATTACGTACACCCTTTAGCAACAGCTGTTGAAAATGGTGAGTATGAATTTGGTATCACTATTTGTGGTAGTGGAATTGGTGTTTCTATGGTAGCAAATAAGCATAAAGGTATTCGTGCAGGCTTATGTTGGGAGCCAGTATTAGCAGCATTAACGCGTCAGCATAATAATGCAAATGTATTATCAATGCCTGCTCGTTTTATTTCACTTGCAAGAGCAATTGAGATTGTTGATACTTTTATATCAACAGAATTTGAAGGAGGACGTCATCAAAATAGAGTTGACAAGATTCCTGTATAATTAAATATAGAATTAATATATTCTTGTAGAGAGTATATTATTAAAATATCAAATAGAAAATGATTCAAAGAATTCAATCAATCTTTCTTTTATTAATTACAGTTGTAATGACTGCTGTAATTTTTGCTCCAATTTGGTCGGCAAATGTTGAAGGAAAAGAAGCTACTTTAACGGCATTACAATTAGTAGTATCAGATGGAGAAACGGTGAATACAATTGCAATTGCAATTGTATCTGGGCTATCTGCATTTGTAGCCGCAATTTCATTATTCTCTTTTAAGAATAGAATGAATCAAATGAAATTGAATTTATTAAATAGTGTATTGATATTTGCAACAATTGGGTTAATCTTTTATTATGGATACTTTATGGGTGCAGAATTAGTTGGTGGCGAAGGTAAATTTGCAGTCGGTTTCTTTTTACCTGTGTTTTCTATAGTATTTAACTCGTTAGCGAATAGATTTATTCAGAGAGATGAGAAAAAAGTAAGAGATTCTGTAAGTGGACGTCTTAGAGACTAATTCTAGGGATTTTCATACAAAAAGGGGTTGATATGTTTTCATATCAACCCCTTTTTTGCTGTTTAGCTATTATTATTGCTCATTCCAAATATCGAATGAGAAAACTGTATCATCAAGTTTTAATGTATTATCATTGTATTCTTTGATGAACTTAGCGATTACTTCTTTAGTAACAGAAGGGACATTTAGACAGATGTCTAAAGGAACTCCGCTTCCATCTGCATCCTCAGGACGTTCTTCAACAAATTCAGCTACATCATAATCGTCGTTTTTAGCAATTTCAGCAGAAATTTCTTCTAACGCTTCGATATGTGGACCGTCGATAACATCAAAGTCAGCGTCTTTGAATTTTGGATTTTCTTCAATTACAAGCTGTGTAGCTTCTTCATGAATTTTAGCGAAGTATTCCATTTCAAGCGTATATAAAAACGCATCCATTACTACTTCTTCTCCATTTCTAGTTCCAATAAATTGGAATTGAACTTGACTTTCGTCGTTTTCATCAGGTGCAGTGAAAACAAAAGATTTACCTGCAGCCTTGCAAGCATCTTTTACTTTGGCTAATAATTTTGTATTCATCTATGAGAATCAATGATTTATAAGCTGCAAAGATACACCAATTTATGGTTATAAATAAGGTTGCATTGCATCTGTTGAGATTATTGACCATTGTTTAATATTTTTCTTAAAAGCTTGGAAGCTATCATTTACTTTTTTAGCAAATGGGTCGTTAGTAATTAACTCATTTAAAGTATCTTCTGAGTAACCTTTTAAGGCTTTCATTACATCTTCTGGAAAGGGGAGAATTTCATTATTACCTTCTTGGATTATCTTCTGTAGATACTCAGTATTAAATTTTTCAAATTCAGACATCATAATACCATTGTATTTTAAAGAGACAGCCTTTATTAATACTTGGAGATCTTCAGGTAAACTATCATATGCTTTTTTATTACAAACTAACTCTAATGTAGCAGACGGTTCATGCCAACCAGGGTAATAATAGTATTTAGCAATTTTATGAAAACCCATTAAATAGTCGTGATAAGGACCAATCCATTCCGTAGCATCAATTACACCTCTTTCTAGATTTGTGTAAATTTCTCCACCTGGAACAGTAACTGATGTTCCTCCTGCTTTCGTAAACACCTTACCCCCTAAACCAGGAATTCTCATTTTTATTCCCTTTAAATCTTCAGTTGAGTTAATTTTTGTGTTAAACCAACCTCCCATTTGTGTGCCTGTATTTCCACACGGAAATGGCTCTAAGCCTATTTTATTATACAACTCTTTCCATAACTCGTTGCCTCCACCATATAATAACCAAGCATTTTGCTCTCTAGTATTCATGCCAAAAGGAGTTGCTGTAAAAAATACTGAAGCAGGGATTTTTCCAGCCCAATAATATGCCGCACCATGCATCATTTGTACACCACCTAATTGTACAGCATCAAAAGATTCTAAGGCAGGTACTAGTTCTCCTCCTCCATAAACTTTAATATTTAGACGTCCATCTGAAAGGTCAAATAATTCTTTTGCTAAATTATTAACACTTTCTCCAAGAATAGGGAAGTTAGGAGGCCAAACGGTAACACACTTCCAATTGAATACTTTATCCTTAGTGCTATTATTTTTCTTTTCTTCTTTTGATGTTGAATTATCACAAGCGGCAAGAATACCACCTGTTATAGCAGCAGTACTTACTTTGGAGAAATTTTTTATGAATGATCGTCTAGTATTTTTCTTAGTCATAGTATACCTGCTCTAAGAGCAAAAAAATGAGATTGAAGTCTGTAAACTTTAAAAATTATGGGAATATAATGTTTCTGTTAATAAAAGCTACCTATGTTGCTGTTTTTTAGCGATATAAGAATAAATATTTGGTATGTGATTTAAAATGCTTACCTTTGCAAGCCGTTTGAAAGCTGTACTATATCAAATCAGCTCGAACGAGAGATACAAAATGAAGGACCAGACGGGGAGCTCGAAGCGTATTTTTTGTTCAATGAGTTGGATGTTTATGAGCTGACATTCAGGTATTTTATAAAATTTAATTAAGTATAGAACAATGCCAGGACTTATTGCAAAAAAAGTCGGTATGACTAGTATTTATGATGAAAACGGCAAGAATATCGCTTGTACGTTGATTCAAACTGGTCCTAACGTTGTGACTCAAGTTAAGACGCAAGAAACGGATGGTTACACTGCTATCCAAGTAGGCTTCGACGAGAAAAAGGAGAAGCGCACGTCCGCTGCTATGAAAGGTCACTTCTCAAAAGCAAGTACTTCGCCAAAGCGCAAAGTAATTGAATTCCGTAACCCAGTAATGGAGCGTGGATTAGGAGACGTTTTAAAGATGGATGAGATTTTCTCTGAGGGAGAATTTGTTGATATCGTAGGAACATCAAAAGGTAAAGGTTTCCAAGGTGTAGTTAAGAGACACAACTTCGGTGGTGTTGGACAAGCTACTCACGGTCAGCATAACCGTTTGAGAGCTCCAGGTGCTATTGGTGCTTGTGCTACTCCATCACGTGTTTTCAAAGGTCTTCGTATGGCTGGACGTACTGGTGGAAAACGTGTTAAAGTTATGAACTTACGCGTTATGAAGATGTACCCAGAGGACGGTTTAATCCTTGTTTCTGGTGCAATCCCAGGTGCTAAAAATTCTTACGTAATCCTTGAAAAGTAGTCGGAAGATGGAAATCGCAGTATTGAATTCTAAAGGCGTTGAGACAGGTAAAGTAACTTTACCAGAAGCGGTATTTGGCATTGAGCCAAATGATCACGCTATCTATCTTGACGTGAAAGCGTACTTGGCAGCACAACGTCAGGGAACGCATAAAGCTAAAGAGCGTGCTGAGATCGCAGGATCTACTCGCAAGCTTAAAAAACAAAAAGGTACAGGTACGGCTCGTTCGGGCTCAATCAAATCTCCAGTATTTCGTGGAGGTGGACGTATTTTTGGACCTCGTCCGAGAGATTACCGTCAATCACTTAACAAAAAAGTTAAGCAATTGGCACGTCGTTCGGCACTTGCTTACAAAGCACAAGAAAGTAATGTTATAGCTCTTGAAGGTTTATCATTTGATGCTCCTCAAACTAAAGCATTTAAAGAAGTGCTTGCAAACTTGAATTTAACTGGTGTTAAAACATTAGTTGTTCTTGCTGAGCAAAACGAAAATGTTTACAAGTCTGCAAGAAACTTGGCTAAAGCAAATGTTGTAGTGGTTAATTCTTTAAACACTTACGATATCTTGCATGCTGACAAGTTAGTTCTTGCTCAAGACGCAGTTGAAAAATTGTCTAACCTTTAAGCCCTTAATATAATGCAAGTATTGGTAAAACCTATCTTGACAGAAAAGGCTGCAATTGCTCACGAAAAAGGTGTTTACACATTCGTAGTAGCTAAAGGAGCTAACAAGGTACAGATCAAACAAGCTGTTGAAGCAAAGTATGGTGTTTCTGTAGATGCAGTTCGTACTGCAATCTTACCAGGTAAATCAAAAACTCGTTACACAAAAGCTGCTGTAGTAAGCGGTCATACTTCATCATACAAGAAAGCTATGGTGAAAGTTGTAGAGGGTGAGATTATTGACATCTACGAAGGTCTTTAAGATCTGATCTAAAGAAAAAAGAAAAGTACCGGGTTCAGAACTTTTGGGTTCTGCGCACTGGTATAAGTTTAACCAATTTGTTGTCTATGGTAGTTAGGAAAACCTATCTGATTACTGTAAAAGCAAATTACGAAAGTTTGAAAAATGGCTGTTAAAAAGTTAAAGCCCATAACTCCGGGACAGCGATTCAGAGTCGCTCCTACTTTCGAGGAAATCACGAAAAGTACACCAGAAAAGTCACTGACAGTTGGTAAGCACCGTTCAGGTGGTCGTAACAACTCAGGTAAAATGACTGTACGTAACATTGGTGGCGGTCATAAGCGTAAATTACGTGCGATCGACTTCAAACGTAACAAGCATGGCGTTCCTGGTATCGTGAAATCTATCGAGTACGATCCAAACCGTACTGCACGTATTGCATTAATCTATTATGTAGATGGTGCTAAAACGTATATCGTTGCTCCAGAAGGATTACAAGTTGGACAGACAATCTTGTCTGGTTCAGGTGTAGCTCCTGATCTTGGAAATGCGCTTCCATTGTCTGAAATCCCTGTTGGTTCAATTATCCACAATGTGGAATTGAAGCCAGGTAAAGGTGCTGCTATGGTACGTTCTGCTGGTGCTTATGCACAATTGCTAGGTCGTACAGGTAGATATGCTACACTTAAATTACCTTCAGGTGAAACTAGACTAGTATTAATCGAATGCTTAGCAACTATCGGTACTGTTTCTAACGGCGATCATATGAACGTTCGTTTAGGTAAGGCTGGTAGAAAGCGTTGGTTAGGTCGTAGACCACGTGTAAGAGGTGTTGCAATGAACCCAGTTGATCACCCTATGGGTGGTGGTGAAGGTAAATCTTCAGGAGGTCACCCTCGTTCACGTACAGGTGTATACGCAAAAGGTCAGAAAACGCGTAACACTAAGAAGTACTCTAGTAAGCTGATCGTTTCAAGAAGGAAAAAGTAATTTAAGTCATGGCAAGATCGCTAAAAAAAGGACCTTACATTGATTTTCGTTTGGTAAAGAAAATCGATGCGACTAATGAGTCTGGCAAGAAGCAAGTCATCAAGACTTGGTCTCGTAGATCTATGATCTCTCCAGATTTCATAGGTCATACATTTGCTGTACATAATGGCAACAAATTTATTCCTGTTTATGTTACCGAGAATATGGTAGGTCATAAACTAGGAGAATTTGCTCCAACACGTACTTACAAAGGTCATATCAACAAAAAAGATAAAGGCAAGAAATAATGGAAGCAGTAGCAAAACTTAACAATTGCCCTATCGCTCCACGCAAGATGATGCTTGTAGCGGACGCAGTAAGAGGTGTGCAGGTTATTGATGCACTGAATACTCTCCGTTATGCTCAAAAAGCTGGTGCTCCTCTAGTAGAAAAGTTAATTCTTTCTGCAGTGGCAAACTGGGAAAATAAAAACCCTGACGAGTCTGTTGAAGATGCAGATTTATATGTGAAATCAATCTTTGTAACTGGTGGACGCCAATTAAAGCGTTTCCGTCCAGCTCCACAAGGGCGTGCTCACAGAATCCGCAAGCGTTCTAACCACGTAACAGTGGTTATCGATGCTCGCAGCACAAGCCTTATTGATGTAGTGTCAGAAGGTTCTTCAGAATCAAACGAGTCAGATAATTAATAAAATTTTCCATGGGACAAAAGATAAATCCAATTGGTCTTCGTTTAGGCTATATCAGAGGATGGGAATCTAGCTGGTATGGTGGAAAAGATTTCTCTGACAAGCTTGTAGAGGATAACAAGATCAGAAAATATATCGCAGTTCGTTTACCGAACCCTCGTGCAGGTATTTCACGTATAGTTATTGAGCGTACTATTAAGCGCGTTACTTTAACTATTCATACTGCTCGCCCGGGTGTTGTTATCGGTAAAGCAGGTGCTGAGGTAGATAAAATTAAAGAAGAGTTAAAGCGTTTAACTGGAAAAGATGTTCAAATCAACATCTCTGAAGTTAAACGTCCTGAAACTGACGCTAAATTAATTGGTGAGTCTATCGCTCAACAATTAAAAAGCCGTGTTTCTTACCGTCGTGCTATGAAACAAGCTATCGCTAACGCGGTACGTCATGGTGCTCAAGGTATCAAGGTAAAACTTTCTGGTCGTTTAGGAGGTGCTGAAATGGCACGTACTGAACTATACAAAGAAGGTCGTATTCCTTTGCATACTTTACGTGCGGATATCGACTATGCTTTATCTGAAGCTCTAACTGTTTATGGTATCATTGGTATCAAAGTTTGGGTATTTAAAGGTGAAGTTTTAGGTCGTCGTGATCTTTCTCCATCAGCTGAAACTGGACGTCGTGATAACCGTAGAGGTGGTAACGATCGTGGTGGTAAGCGTAATAACAACGATCGTCGCAGTAGAGGCGGCCGTGGTGGTGCTAGAAAAAGCGGTGGTAACAAAGGTGGTGCACCTGCTAAATAAGCAGTAGTACTAATTAAAATCTTGCATTCTGGTGGACCCAAGTAGTTGTAGCTACTTGGGTCTTTTTTTTGTTTATTATTTTAAGCTATCCGAATTATATTTTGTGTATTTTCAATTTTATTACTTTTAATTTTTATTGATTAGTTATTTATGATAGTAGTTTTGATAAACATTAAATATATCCATATAAAATTGACAAACTTCGTTATAACTATTTTATTGCGTGTCGGTTAGTTAAATCCCTAACAAATTAGAATCTCATTGACAAACAATTCAATTATATAAAAAATGGCAGGTATAAAGAATTCTGAAAGTAGTCGTGGTGGCTTCTCGAATAAATTCGGTTTTATTATGGCAGCGGCTGGTTCTGCTGTTGGTCTAGGTAATATTTGGAAATTCCCATTTGAAGTGAGTGATGGAGGTGGAGGAGCCTTTGTTGTAATGTATTTAGCTTTCTGTTTTATGTTATGTTTCCCTGTAATGATGGCAGAAATTGCTTTAGGGAGAAAAACAAACAAGAATGCAGTAGGGGCATTTGCAGCGAATGGACATAAAAAATGGGCAGGTGTTGGTATGCTTGCTGTTTTGAGTGGTTCATTAATATTATCTTTCTATAATGTAGTAGCAGGATGGGCATTAGGGTTTGCTGTAGAAATGTTTTCTGGAAACTTTGCTGTAGGAAATAACTTTGGGGAGTTTGTAGGAAACTGGCATATCAATTTAATGGTATCGACTGTGTTTATGTTTGTAACGATATATATTGTTGCTAAAGGTGTTTCTGGAGGAATTGAAAAAGCGTCTAAGATCTTAATGCCAACACTTTTAGTATTAATATTTGGCTTGATGGCATATTCTCTGACACAACCAGGAGCAATAGATGGAGTTAAATTTTATTTAATCCCAGATTTTAGTGAAATAAGTTTTAAAACAGCCTATGGTGCAATGGGGCAAGCATTTTTCTCATTATCACTTGGTATGGGTGCGCTTATCACTTATGGTAGCTATGTAGGTAAAAAAGATAATATTGTAAGTGCAACCGCAATGATCTTATTAGCAGACGTTGGTATAGCATTTATTGCAGGTTTAATGATGTTTGCTTTTATTTTCTCTCAAGGTTTACAAGGACAAGGTGGAGGAGCAGGTTTAATATTCACAGTATTACCGGGAGCATTTGAATCTATCGGTCCTGTTTTAGGAAGATGCATAGGAGGTTTGTTCTTTGTACTATTATCATTTGCAGCCTTAACTTCTACTGTTTCTTTACTAGAAGTACCTGTTGCTTATGTTGTAGATGAGTTTGAAATTAGAAGAAGTCGAGCTGTTTGGATTGTAGGCGCTGTGATATTTTTATTAGGAGTTCCATCAATGTTAGGAAATGGTACGGTAGAATTCTTTACCAATTTTGTTCACTATCATGGTTCTAATACAACGGTTAACTTCATGGATTTTATTGAAGATTTAGCTTCTGATACATTCCTACCTTTAGGAGGATTCTTAGTATCTGTATATACAGCTTATATTTGGAGAGGAGACAAGTTTAAAGAAGAAATAGAAAGTGGAAACCCAGGGTTTGCAACTTCTTTTATGGGTAAATACACAATTTTTGCTTTAAAATATTTAGCTCCATTTATTTTAGGATCAATTACTATAATTACAATTCTTTCTAAATTCTTTGGTATTCATTTAATTGATTAAGAGATTTAGAAAATCATATATTTAAGGAATTATATCATGAGGTATAATTCCTTTTTATTTATGAGGAATTTATGTAGTTATAATCATCAATTTTAAGTTGAAAATACTATACAAAATGCTATTATTTTTTAAGTTATTTCAACATAATAAGTGATAATATTTGATTTGTATAAAAATTAAATGTTGTAGCATAAGGAGATAAGTATTTTCTTGCATCTTGATTTATATATCTATACAATTTCTCATTGTAATAAACATTACTTTATCGAATTCTTATAATTTATGGCGGGGGTATCAGAAACTAGTCGAGGAGGCTTTTCAAACAAATTAGGTTTTATACTTGCTGCAGCTGGTTCTGCAGTTGGGTTAGGTAATATATGGAAGTTTCCATTCGAAGTAAGTGATGGAGGTGGAGGTGCCTTTGTTGTAATGTATCTTGCTTTTTGCTTCTTATTATGTTTTCCTGTTATGTTGGCAGAAATTGCAATAGGTAGAAACACTAATAAAAATGCTGTAGGTGCTTTTACTGCACAAGGAAATAAGCCTTGGTCAGCAGTTGGTAAATTAGGAGTTGTTACTGGAATATTTATTCTATCATTTTATAACATTGTAGCAGGATGGGCTTTAGGCTTTGCTATAGAAATGTTTGCGGGTAATTTCTCATTAGGTCAAAATTTTGGAGAGTTTGTAGGAAATTGGCAACTAAACTTATTGTTCTCATCCATTTTTATGGTTGTAACAGTAGTGATAGTATCTAGAGGTATTTCTGGAGGTATAGAAAAGGCTTCTAAGATATTGATGCCTTCTTTATTGGTATTGATTTTAGCATTAATGACTTATTCTCTTACTCAGGATGGTGCTTTAGAAGGTGTTAAATACTATTTGATTCCAGATTTTAGTGAAGTTACTTTTGAAACTGCATATGGTGCAATGGGACAAGCCTTTTTCTCTTTATCACTAGGTATGGGAGCATTGATTACTTACGGTAGTTATGTAGGGAAAAAAGATAATATGGTGCATGCTACTTTTATGATCTTATTAACGGATGTAGGAATTGCATTTATTGCAGGACTAATGATGTTTGCTTTTATTTTTTCTCAAGGTTTAGACCCAAGTAATGGAGGAGCAGGATTAATTTTTACTGTATTACCAGGAGCATTTGAATCTATTGGCCCAGTAATGGGAAGAATTATAGGAGGATTGTTTTTTGTTTTACTTTCTTTTGCAGCATTAACGTCAACTGTAGCTTTATTAGAAGTTCCAGTTGCTTATGTAGTAGATGAATTTGAAGTGAGAAGAAGTCGTACTGTTTGGATTGTAGGATTAGTAATATTCCTTTTTGGTATTCCTTCAATGTTAGGAAATGGCACTGTAGAGTTCTTTTCAGAGTTCATAACTTACAGTAGTGGTAAAACAGTCTCATTTATGGATTTCATCGAAAATCTAGCTTCTGATACTTTTATGCCTTTAGGAGGCTTACTAATATCATTTTATACTGCATGGGTATGGAGAGGAGATAACTTTAAAAAAGAAATTGAAAATGGGAATCCAAACTTTGGAAATTCTCTTTTAGGAAAATATACAATCTTTGCATTAAAGTACTTAGCTCCTATAATTTTAGGTTCTATTACAATAATTACCATTTTACTTAAGTTCTTTGGAATAGATGTAATTGGGGCTTAATTGTAGTTAGATTTTTTGCAAAATAACAACGCATGAAAATTTAATTCTCATGCGTTTTTTTATTGACTAGCTTTCAAAATAATATGAATTGTAGGATAATAATTAAGTTTTTGTCTGATTTCAGAAAAATTAGGAGGATATATTAAATATAGAGTGTTTTAATGCTTCTGATTTGCTAATTTTGAAGCTGAATTTTTGAAAAAAGATCATTGAGTAATGGCAAAACAAGATAAAGAAAATATGTTCCAAAAAGTTGTATCTCATGCAAAAGAGTATGGCTTTGTATTTCCATCATCGGAAATTTATGGAGGACTTCAAGCAGTATATGATTATGGATCAAATGGTGTTGAATTAAAAAACAACCTTAAAAAATATTGGTGGGCATCTATGGTGCAAATGCACGAAAATATTGTAGGTGTTGATGCATCAATCTTTATGGATCCGAAGGTATGGAAAGCTTCAGGTCACGTGGATGCATTCAATGATCCATTAGTAGATAATAAAGATTCTAAAAAACGTTATAGAGCAGACGTTCTTATCGAAGATTTGATGGCTAAATATCAAATCAAGATAGAGAAAGAAGTTTTAAAAGCTCAAAAACGTTTTGGAGATGATTTTGATAAAGATCAATTCTTAGTTACTAATCCAAATGTACTAAGAAACCAAACTAAAATTGACGCGATCGAAGCAGAGTTTAAAACTGCTTTAGAGAACGAAGATATGGAAGGTTTGAAAACGATTATTGAAAGTAACAATATCGTTTGCCCAGTTAGTGGTACTTGTAATTGGACAGATGTTCGTCAGTTTAACTTAATGTTCTCTACAGAATTAGGTGCTGTAGCTGGAGATTCATCAAAAATCTACCTTCGTCCAGAAACGGCTCAAGGTATATTTGTGAACTTCTTGAACATTATGAATACGTCTAGACAACGTCCTCCTTTTGGTATTGCTCAAATTGGTAAAGCATTCCGTAATGAGATCGTTGCTCGTCAATTTATCTTTCGTATGCGTGAGTTTGAACAAATGGAAATGCAATTCTTTGTTCAACCAGGTACAGAAATGAAATGGTATGAGTTGTGGAAAGAACGTAGAATGAAGTTCCATCATGCAGTTGGAGCAGCAGAAAACTATGTATTCCATGATCATTTAAAAACAGCTCATTATGCAAATGCAGCGGTTGATATTGAATTTAAATTCCCATTTGGACAGAAAGAATTAGAGGGTATCCACTCTCGTACAGATTTTGATTTGAATGCTCATCAAGAACTTTCTACTAAAAAATTACAATACTTTGACCACGAGTTAGGTAAAAATGTAGTTCCTTATGTTGTAGAAACTTCTGTAGGTTTAGATAGATTATTCTTATCAATTCTTACTGGTGCATATACAGAAACGGAGGAGAATGGTAAATCAAGAACTTTCTTGAAATTCCACCCTGGTATTGCTCCAATTAAAGCGGCAGTATTCCCATTAACTAAAAAAGATGGATTACCAGATAAAGCATTGGAAGTAATGAACGAGATCAAATTTGATCATAATGTTACTTACGAAGAAAAAGATGCTATTGGTAAAAGGTATACACGCCAAGATTTAATCGGAACACCTTATTGTATTACTGTTGATCACCAAACGTTGGAAGATAATACAGTAACTGTAAGAGAAAGAGATACGATGGAACAATTTAGGTTACCAATTTCAGAATTGAAGGCATTCATGGATGAGAAAGTATCGTTAACAAGTTTGTTGAAACAGTTGGTATAATCCACTAATTTGATATAAATTTAGGCTCATGATTTGCAGTGACAACTGTAGTCTTGAGCCTTTTTAATTTTTTGATCCAATTTCAAATGAAGAAGTATTATTTTTTAATTCCTATACTACTTACTCTTATTTTTTCATCTTGTCAGTCTTTAAGTAAATACACGTATTCTAACCGTGTAGAAAGAAGAAATAGACAACTTTTAGCAGAGAATGGAGGTGGTAATTCTAACGCACAGTCTACCACAAAAAATAATACTGCTAAACCAAAAAAAGGGGTTGAAGATAAGATACCTGCAGGAAAGAAACTTACACCTCAAGAATATATTAGTATGTACAAGGATTATGCAATAGAATCTATGCATAAAAAGAAGGTGCCTGCTAGTATAACTTTAGCTCAAGGTTTATTAGAATCAGGGAATGGGAATAGTAAATTATCAAGAGCATCAAATAACCATTTTGGAATTAAATGTGGTGGTAATTGGAGTGGTGAATCTTATAAATATGATGATGATAGACCTAATGAGTGTTTTAGAGTTTATGATTCTGTATTAGATTCATATGAAGACCATGGAGACTTCTTGAGAACTAGATCATGGTATTCATCTTTATTTGATTTGAGAATTACTGATTATAAAGGGTGGGCAAAAGGTTTGAAAAAAGCTGGTTACGCAACAGACCCTAAATATCCATCTAAACTGATTACTATAATTGAAACATACCGCTTAAATGAACTGGATAAGCGGTAATTAATATTATTGTATTAACGATTCTACTACTAACAATTTTGAAAAACTTTCTACTTTTAGCTTATCTACAGGAAAAGATAAGTATGCGAACTCGCGAATTTTTTAGTTTACTCCTACTTGTTCCAATATTAATTTTATGTCTTTATTCTCCTCAAATTTTTAAGGAACTACATCGAGAGTTTTTTCCAAGTGATGAGTTAGAGTTTACATACATATTATTGGAACAGAAAACCTCTAAAGATAATTTTGATCCTAATTTTGCTACTCCACAACATTGGAAAAAATATGGCATACCTTTTTATTTAGGAGAAAGAATTGTGAGGTTTAGATTAAAAGGAGGATGGTTTTATCAGAAATCTGATCTGAAAAAGATTAATGGCATGACTACTGAATTATTTGCTTTGGTAAGTCCCTACCTCAAAATAAGTGAAAAATCTCCACATAAATCAAAAAGCTTTTTTAATAAAAAAAATAAACCAAATATAAAATTAAGAGAAAAAAAACCTCTTCAACTTTCATTATTTAATCCTAATGATGTTAAAAGAAAAGAACTTGAAGAAATGTTTTTTCCGTCATCAATTATTAAATCTTTATTGGGTTATAGAGAAGCAGGAGGAGTTTTAAAAATTAAACAAGACTTCTTAAAATTATATGGAGTTGATTCTGTATTCTATAAAAAGGTATATGATTCTATTCTTCTGCCAGAAGACCTAGTAATTAAAAAGAAAGTCATATATTCAGTTGATATTAATAAAGGAACTGTAGAAGACTTTAAAAAGTTAAACGGGATAGGGGAAGTAAGGGCAAACAAAATTATTGACTATAGAAATAAATTAGGAGGTAGTTTTTATAAAAAAGAACAGCTTTTAGAGATTTATGGAATAAAAGATGTTTATAAAGATATAGCTTCTCAATTAGTTTTTAAAAGTAGTACTATTATTAAAATAGAGATGAATACTGTTAGCTATGAAAAATTGGCTACTCACCCTTATATTTCCTATAAACAAGCAAGGTGGATTATTAATTATAGAAAGCAACACGGTCCTTATACTACTGTAATGGATTTACTTAAAATTAAGACCATAAATGAACCTGATTTGGAGAATATAATTCCATATTTATCATTTCGTAAATAGATTTTTTAATAGAGAATGTTGTTAAGAGTATTTTTTTATGTTTTAATTAGTATTATTTCTACTCACCTAATAGCTCAGGAGCGTAGGTTAGACCCTGTGTCTTTACTTACAACAACTAGGATTTTCTCTTCTGATTATTTTGAAGGCCGTAAAACAAATACAAAAGGAGGTTTATTAGCAAGGGATTACGTTGTTGATAAATTTGAAAAGGTAGGCCTAAAACATTTCGATGACTCTTATATTCAAACTTTTGATTTTTATAATAAACTTTATAATATCCATGAAGTGGGTCACAATGTGATTGGTTATGTGGAAGGTAAGCAAGTGACTCACCCTAGTGACGGGTGTATAATTATTGGAGCTCATTATGACCACCTTGGTATATTTGGAACTAACATCTATAATGGAGCAGATGATAATGCTTCAGGAGTAGCTGCACTTATAGAAATAGCGAGAGAATTTGTAAAGAACCCTGCAGATTTACCAATTGTATTTATATCTTTTGATGCTGAAGAAAGTAGATGTGCAGGTTCTGCATATTTTCTTGAAAGTAACCTTATACAGTTAGATTCAATATTGCTGTTTGTTAATATGGATATGATTTCCAAAAGTGATATTAACGAATTATCTGTAACAGGAGTTCACTATCATAATGAGTACCGTAAGGATATTCAAAATAGTGTAGCAGGAAACATGACTGTTAAGTTTGGTCATGATCGAAGAAGAGATGAAGGCTTAAATAATTGGGTATTTGCTTCTGATCACGGTGAATTCCATAAAAAAGGAATACCATTTATCTATTTTGGAGTAGAAGAACATAAAGATTATCACAGGCCATCTGATACTTTTGATGGTATAAATATTGGTTTTTTTGTAGATTCTAGTGCTATGATATTAGCTTTTATGGAAAAAATTGGACATAAAAAAAGCCTTCTAAGAAAAATTAGAAAGCTTTAATTATAGCTGTAAGGGAAGGAGTCGAACCTTCACGGAGTGCTTAGCAAATAGACAAATCGTGTGTGCATCGCACGTTTAGTGGTCAACCCATTACCTAGTGTTTATCGCGAACCTCCACCCCCGAGACAGGAGGGCATGTCTGCCAGTTTCATCACCTTACAGTGTTATTATATCAAAAGTCTACTTATTCGTATAATAAGTAGTAGCTGTAAGGGAAGGAGTCGAACCTTCACGAAGTGCTTAGCCTTCTAGTAAATCGTGTATGCATCACACTTTCATTACTAAATGTTTATCGCGAACCTTCACCCTCGAGACAGGAGGGCATGTCTGCCAGTTTCATCACCTTACAGTATTATTATATCAAAAGTCTACTTATTCGTATAATAAGTAGTAGCTGTAAGGGAAGGAGTCGAACCTTCACGAAGTGCTTAGCCTTCTAGTAAATCGTGTATGCATCACACTTTCATTACTAAATGTTTATCGCGAACCTTCACCCTCGAGACAGGAGGGCATGTCTGCCAGTTTCATCACCTTACAGTGTATTATATCAAAAGTCTACTTATTCGTATAATAAGTAGTAGCTGTAAGGGAAGGAGTCGAACCTTCACGAAGTGCTTAGCCTTCTAGTAAATCGTGTATGCATCACACTTTCATTACTAAACGTTTATCGCGAACCTTCACCCTCGAGACAGGAGGGCATGTCTGCCAGTTTCATCACCTTACAGTGTTATTATATCAAAAGTCTACTTATTCGTATAATAAGTAGTAGCTGTAAGGGAAGGAGTCGAACCTTCACGAAGTGCTTAGCCTTTTAGTAAATCGTGTATGCATCACACTTTCATTACTAAATGTTTATCGCGAACCTTCACCCTCGAGACAGGAGGGCATGTCTGCCAGTTTCATCACCTTACAGTGTATTATATCAAAGTTCTACTTATTCGTATAATAAATAGTAGCTGTAAGGGAAGGAGTCGAACCTTCACGGAGTGCTTAGCAAATAGACAAATCGTGTGTGCATCGCACGTTTAGTGGTCAACCCATTACCTAGTGTTTATCGCGAACCTCCACCCTCGAGACAGGAGGGCATGTCTGCCAGTTTCATCACCTTACAGTATAATAATCTTTTCTTTAACTGAGTCAGATAATCGTTTTACCTTTCCCTTTTCTTGTTGATACAAAGTAAAGGAATTTTATTTTATACTGCAAACTTTTTAATGAAATACCTTAATATTTATATATTTGATAAAAATAAAGATTTATTTTTATCAAATTCATAATTACATTAGATTATTAGAAGTGTTGATTAGTGAATTAATAATAGTAGCTCACTTAACATAAAAAAGACCTTCACTTTTGGAGTGAAGGTCTAGTCAAAATTCAAATTTTCAGCTAAATAAATGCTATTCTCCTAACATTATGACTGAAGAATGAAGATAGTTGGTTTTTTATGAATATCTACTTTCTCAAATTTCCATTCTTTTAGAGTAAGCGTTTTAATATATTCATCTTCTGCTTGAATATTTGATGCAATACAAAGTTTTGTCATTGGACTTAAGTTATTGCATAAATCTTCTAACATAGCTCCATTTCTAAAAGGAGTCTCCATAAATATTTGTGCTTGGTATAAATTGGCAGAATCTTTTTCAAGAGTTTTCATGGCTTTAATTTTTTCTGCTTTTTGAATTGGCAGGTATCCATGAAATGCAAATTTTTGGCCGCTTAAACCAGAAGCCATTAAAGCAAGTAATATAGAAGATGGACCAACAAGTGGTTTTACTTTTATATTTTTCTTATGTGCGTATTGAACAGCTAAAGCACCAGGGTCTGCAATACCCGGACATCCTGCTTCAGATATAATACCTATATTTTCTCCTTTAGGAACAGATTTGAATAAGTTCTGAACCTGTTCTGGTTTTGTTTTTTTATCTAAGATTTGAATATTTAGATCTTGCACTGTAATTCCCTCTATCTTCCATCCTCCGATAAAACGACGAGCAGTTCTAAGATCTTCAACAAAAAAGTATTTTGTTGATTGCAATGCTTTTTTAGTTTCTTCGGGCAGTACATCATAACGTTCTGCAGCAAGAAGACTTGGAATTAAGTATAAAATCACGATAAATATTGTTTAAAAGATTATTTCATTAACAATGTTAAAATCACTTAATTTATATTAATTCATTTTTTATTAATATACTCTGTGTAATTTGAACACTACTATTTACTAATTTTACAAACTTAATGAATTAGGTGCTGATAAATAGCAAGAGCCACGATAAACAAGAAAAAATTGGGAAATGTTGATTATGGTGAAATAATAAAGAAGTCATTTTTCATGATTTGTGCATTTTATTTAATGTTCATTTCATTTGGAGTGATGAAATACTCTTTCACTTTATTGGGAGGAGGGTTTGCAGAAGAATTAGTTACTGCGGCACACAATCCTTTTATATATTTTTTTATAGGCCTTCTAGGAGCTGCAATTTTCCAGAGTAGCTCTGCTGTTACTTCTATACTAGTAGGTGCGGTTGGTTTAGGACAAGTGTCTTTAGATGATGCTGTATTTGTTGTGATGGGAGCTAATATTGGTACTACTGTTACAAGTACAATCGTAGCGTTAAGTTATATAGATAATAAAAGTGTTTTTATGCGCGCCCTATCTGGAGCAGCATTACACGACTTTTTTAATATTTTTGTTGCAATAATTTTAATGCCTTTAGAATTAACAACAGGTTTCCTTTCTAATTTATCACAAATAATAGCAAGTAGTTTTTTCTCTACTGATCTTCCTATTAAGAATGCCCACTTTAGAGGAGTAGGAATAGGAGTTGATACTATGATAGATCACTTATTTTCTGGAATGACTGGCCATCCATTCGTATTACTAGGTATTGCCATACTTATGATGATCTTCTCTTTAAAATTAATAGGAGGTATGACTAAGGAGGTATTGATGACAAAAAGTAAATTAAAGGCAGAAGATTTCGTTTTCAAAAATGATTTTGTGAGTCTTATCTCAGGTTTATCTTTAACAGCTGTTGTTCAGTCTAGTTCTATAACGTCATCTTTAATTGTTCCTTTAACTGCAAGTAAGAAAATTGGTTTACCAAGGGCTTTTATGTTTATTATGGGCGCTAATGTAGGTACAACAATTACAGCCTTATTAGCAGCTTTAGCTACAGGTACTGAGTATGGAGTTGAGATTGCTTTAACTCACGTATTATTTAATGTTATTGGGGTGATAATTTTCACTACAATTCCTATACTAAAGAAATTACCTGTTTGGTACTCTAAAAAATTAGGTTATTTGGCTGCAAGAGAGCGTATATTTGGTTTTCTATACTTGTTTACATTATTCTTTGTCTTGCCGTTTATATTGGTTTGGGTAAGTACTTAATTCCAAATTTCTGTTTCGCCTTTATCATAAGTATATTTCGAAGGCTTTTCTTTCATGGAATTTGATTTCCCCTTCATTTGAGCATTTTGAATTGTTTTAAAGTGTGGTGCAAACTTTTTCTTTTGCACATGCTTATAAGAATTCTTACCATGCCCTTTACCATAATACATTTTAGTTAAAGTAAGGCGTTGCTTTATTTTAATATAATTAGGTTCAAAGTTAGCAGCTTGTTTTGCAATACGTCTATTTCTAGATCTATCTACAACTACATATCCTCTATATTTCGCAGCTTCTTTACCTACTTTACGTCCTTTATTTTTTTCAACAACAACATATCCTTTTTGGTTTGCTGCATCGCGACCTACTTTACGTCCTTTATTTTTCTCTACAATAACATATCCTTTTTGATTGGCAGCAGCTTTATTTGTTTTTCTACCTTTATTTTTCTCTACTGTAACTAATATAGGAGTGTTTTTATGTGCATCTACTGCTTTTTGCTTTTTCTTAGGATTGTTATTTACATAAGGCTTGAATTTTTTCATGTCTTTAGAGACATTTTTCCGAGCATTATCAGATAATTTGATATTAGGATTTACTTTCCCAGCATTCTTTGATTTTCTTTTAGATTTCTGCTCTTCTAAAGGTTTGTTTCCGGTATTTTTACCTCCATATTCTTTAGATTGACTAGGAGTTAATGGAGCAGTAGCTTTATTCACCTCGTAAGATTTCTGCTTTTTTGATTTTTCTTTTTTCTTCTGTTTTTGCGTTTTACCAGATTGTTTTTTCTTCGTGATATTCTTCGCATTCTTATCTCTATTTTCTTGAGCATAGACAGCAGAAGTACTAAATGCACTAAAAAGACAAATAGTACTTATGATAAGTAGAATTGAAAAAGTATTTATTGAAACAGATGTACGAGCCATGTTAGTAATCCAAACATTTTTAAAATAGAAATTGCTACCATAGAAACGAGTAGCCACTTTATTATTTCGTTGGCTTTTTCAGATCCTGATGCAAATTTACCTGCAAACCATGTGCCTATAACTTGTCCGACAGCCAATAGAATAGCCGCAAGCCACATTACTTGTCCTTTATAAAGAAAAACAAGGAAAACAGGTAAAGTATATACAGCAATAATAAGCATTTTTATAGCATTGGCTCTAATAAGTGTCATTTTTCCTAAGTTAGATACACTAACCAATATCATAATACCTATACCTGCTTGTACGAAGCCACCGTAAAAACCAATAGCAAAGAATATTATATTATCTCTCCAAACAGTGTACTTTGGTTTTTGTCCAACAGCAAATTGAACTGCAGGAGAGTGCTTTTTCTTTTTTAGAATTGGGTAAAGCATTCCTATCATTAATGTTCCAATAATGTATTGTAAAGTTTGCTCATCTATATCAGCTACTGTCACTGCACCAACAATAGCTCCAATTAGAGAAGGAATAACAAACCTTAGTGAAGAAGGAATATCAAGTAAATTACTTTTTTTAAATGTATAAGCCCCAGTAGCATTTTGGAATAAAATACCTAAACGGTTAGTTCCATTAGCAACACCTACAGGCATACCTAGAAACATTAGTAAAGAAAGCGTAAATAGTGATCCACCTCCTGCTAATGTATTAACTATTCCAGCTATAATTCCAGTAATTATGTATGCAATGATTGATGTATATTCAAATAAATGAGAATCCATGGGTAGTTTTTACGGGTAATTTCTTTTTTAGCAATTTTAAGTGAGTTCTCGTTCTAAAAGTTAACTATATTTGTACTTGAAATTCAAATAAAATAGACAAAAATGTTATTAGTCTCATATATATCTGAAAATAAAGCAGAAGTAATCGAAGGGTTACAGAAAAGACATTTTGAAAATCCAGTAGAAACGATAGATAAAGTATTGTTATTGGATGAGTCAAGACGTCGTGCTCAAAAAGACCGTGATGATGCTTTAGCAGAAGCGAATAAGAGTGCCAAAGAAATTGGTATGCTTATGAAATCAGGTCAAAAAGAAAAAGCTGAAGCTGCTAAAGCTTCTGCTGCAGAGAATAAACAAAAGGCAAAAGATTTAAGTTCAACAGTTGCTGAACTTGAAGAAGAGTTACAAAATTTATTATATCAAATCCCAAATATTCCACATCCAAGTGTAATTGAAGGATACTCTGATGAAGATAATGAGGTAATGTATGAGAAAGGTGATATACCTACTTTACATGGTGGTTCAAAACCACATTGGGACCTTATAGAGAAGTATGATATTATTGATTTCGAATTAGGTAATAAAGTAGCTGGAGCAGGTTTTCCTTTTTATAAAGGTAAAGGAGCTCGTATGCAACGTGCATTGATAAGTTTCTTTTTAGACGAAGCAGTTGATGCAGGGTATACAGAAGTACAGCCCCCAATATTAATTAATGAAGCATCTGGTTATGGTACAGGACAACTTCCAGATAAGGAAGGACAAATGTATTATATGCCTGCAGATGATTTATATTTAATTCCTACTGCAGAGGTGCCTATTACAAATATCTTTAGAGGTGAGTTGTTACAGGAAAAAGATCTACCTAAAAAGATGGCAGGGCATACTCCATGTTTCCGTCGCGAAGCAGGATCTTGGGGTGCTCATGTTAGAGGTTTGAACAGGTTACATCAATTTGATAAAGTTGAGATAGTTGAGGTTCAGAAAGCAGAAGATTCTGCAGAAGCTCATGAAAGAATGGTATTGCATGTAGAAATGCTACTTCAAAAATTAGAATTACCTTATAGACGTTTACGTTTATGTAGCGGTGATTTAAGTTTTAACGCAAACCTTTGTTTTGATCTTGAAGTTTATTCTGCTGCGCAAGAGCGTTGGTTAGAGGTTAGTTCAATTAGTAACTTCGGAAACTTCCAAGCAAATCGTTTAAAATTAAGATTTAGAGATAATAACAAAAAAACTTCTCTTCTTCATACTTTGAACGGTTCAGCCTTGGCTTTACCACGTGTTTTAGCCGCAATTCTTGAAAATAATCAAACAGAAAAAGGTGTTTTAGTACCTAAAGTACTGCAGAAATATACGGGATTTGATATAATTGACTGATAGATAGTAGATATTTATCGTTGTTAACGTACAACCCACTTGTTTATTAATAATAAATACAATATTTTTGCATTCCGTTTGAGAGATATTCGTGAGGATTGATACTCAAACTTAATCTAAGAATTTTAATACTTATATATAATGGCAAATCATAAGTCAGCAAAGAAAAGAATTCGCTCTAACGAAGCGAAACGCTTAAGAAATAGATATCAACTAAAATCTACGCGTACTTTTGTTAAACGTCTACGTGAAACAAAAGATCACGCTGAAGCTGTTGAGTTGTATACTAAAGTAGCATCTATGATTGATAAGTTAGCAAAGCGTAACATCATTCATAACAAAAATGCTGCACACAAAAAATCTAAATTAGCTAAGCACGTTAACCAACTTGCAGCTTAATTTGATCTTTTTCAATTAATTTTGAAAAACTAAGAAGCCAAGATTATTTATTAATCTTGGCTTTTTTTATTTTTACACTATCGATCTTTTACTGTTCAAGATATTACTACTAGACTTCTAAGTTATTAACATGAACTATAACAAACTCTTACTAGGATTCGGGTTGCTTTTTTTATGTATATTCCATTTAAAAAGTAATGCTCAGTCATTAGAATTTTTAAAAGCAGATACCACGGATTCGAATAAAACTTATCCACGCCAAATTTTTGGTCAAACTAAAATTCATTTTGGAGGGCATTTTTCTACAGGAGTAGATGGCTTAGAAGAAGTGGAAAATAATTATTTTAGTGCTCTAGAATTACGTGTTGGTTGGAAAGGATATGGTCGTAAGAAATGGCAACAACTTTTTGGCTATCCTACTTATGGTTTTGGTTTGTACCAAGCTACCTTTTTTCCAGAAGCAAATATTTTGGGTAATCCGAGTGCACTATATGGTTTTTTTAATGGTCCGTTTAAAACCTATAAAAATTGGAGTCTAAATTATGATTTAGGTGCAGGTTTAGCTTACGACTTCTTTGGTTATGACCCTAAAAATAATCCAGATCAGACGGCTATTGGAAGTGATTTTAATTTTTATTTAACTGTTAGTGTTGAAGGGAATTTTAAAATTTCAAGAAGATTAGATGGTTCTGCAGGTTTATTATTTACTCACTTTTCTAATGGTAGAACAAGAACGCCTAACAAAGGGGTAAATTTATTTGGAGCTAACATTGGAGTTAAATATTATTTTAATCCATATATCCCTAAAAAGGGAGGTGTTTATACTCCAAAAGATAAAGATCCAAGAGAAAGAAATATACATTATGATTTACCCGAATTTCATCCGTTCTGGGAGTATTATTCTTTTGTCTCGGGAGGTGTAAGTACATCACCATACAATATTGAAGACCAAAATAAATATTATGGTACAGCAACATGGGCAGTTGATGTAGCAAGAAATTATAGCCGTAAAGGAAAATATGGTATTGGTGTCGATTTATTCTATGATGGTTCTTTAGTAGAAGAGTATCAATCGCAATACCCAAATGGAGTACCAAATAGTAAATTGTTTTATCCAGGTATTCATGTCTCTCATGAGTTAATGATTCATCGCTTTACTGTAGTTACACAAGTAGGTGTTCCGTTAATGAATGTAGAAGGCCGTGGTGGTTGGTACGCAAGAGTGGGAGGTAGATATGACTTTACAAAGAATGTCTTTGCTCATGTAGCATTGAAGACACCAGGAGGCTTTATTGCTGATTTTATTGAATGGGGTGTCGGATTCCGAATGTACGGTAAGCGTAACGGTGTCTAAAGTGTGGATTTAGTGAAAAAAGCATTTTTCCAAGTACCTTTCCAATAATTGTATTTTAAAGTGCTAGGTAAAGCTTTCCAAAAATATTTATTGATCTCTACGGAGAAGGAAGGTTGCATATAGCAATTTATAGCACATCCTTCACATTCAGGTAATTTTCCTTCTTGAGCGATGATTGCCTGAATTTTTTTTGATTGATACAATGATGTGAGTTCTCCATTAATATCAAATTCTTGCTTTCCGAGGTGGTAGCAAGGTAGTATTAATGAGTTTTTAGGTGAGATAACAATACTAGTACTAGCAGCTTTACACACAGGGTTATCAATACTATTACCACCATCTTGTCTAAGTGTCAAAAAGGCATCATTTAAAAAGACATATTTTTGATTGGACCACTTACTTAGTTTTTCAATTGATTGTTTTGAAAGGCCACCACCAACTTCTCCATATTCGAAGATGGGGTTTAGTAGAAGAATCAAATTGTTGGGGAGTGTAATTTGATTATATACTTTTGAAATATCTTCAATGTTATTATTCATAACAGTAAATAATATATCAGGTTTTTCGCCAAGTGATTTAGCTATTTCAATTGATTCAAGAACTTTGTTATAACAAGCAACGCCTCTTCCTTCATCATGATTCTTTTGATCAAAAGAATCTAAAGAAAAATGAAGCATATCAATTAACCCTTTTAGTAAGTGAGCTTTTTTAGGATACAGTAATCCATTTGTAGTAATAGTGGTTATGAAGCCATATTTTTTAGCAAGAGTAAGTAATTCGGGTAATTGTTGATGTAATAGAGGTTCTCCGCCTGTGAAATCAATAACTTTAACGCCTAATTTTTTTAAATCAATAAGGTTTTTTTCTGCATCCTTTAATGTGATATACGGAGAAGGCTTTTCCCAAATATCACAAAAATGACATTTTGCATTACAACGGTAAGTAACATAGTAATTACATAATACAGGATGTGAAATGAGGCGCATTGTAAAATTAGAATGTATAATGATGAGTTAAGAATTAATTGATAGTATATCTACCGTGTTTAATTCTTAACTCATACTTTAATTAAATTTCTTGAGCAGGCATACCAAAAACGGTAGCATTGGCTTTCACTTCGGTCATTACAAGTGATCCAGGAGCAACTTGAGCACCTTCTCCAACAATTACGTTAGATGAGATAATTGCACCCGATCCAATTAATGCACCTTTACCAATTTTGGCTCCTGTACCTATAATTGCACCCGATCCAATAGTTACTAAATCTTCTAGTTCTGCATTATGTTCTAAAACAGCATTACTATGAATTACACAACTTTCGGGAACTTTAGCGTCGTAACCAATACGAGCGCCTGCATTTATAAAGTTACCATATCCAAGGTATGCGGAAGGAGAAATACTAGCATCTTTGTGGATAGCATTTACAGGCATCGATTTACGACGTTCCTTAAGCATTTGTGTTACTTTCTGACGTGTCTCTTGATCTTCAATAGCCACAAAAGCATCACACTTTTTGCCAATATGTTTTAAAAATCCATCATTAGAAGGAGCTCCCATAACGGATACTTCTCCAATTTCTGCTCCATGCAGTTCTTCGTTGGTATCAAGAAAGCAAAACACTAAAATATCTTGACTCTTAAAAATATCTAGAGCAGCTTTACCTAAACCACTAGCACCAATGATGATAACTGGATTGATTTCCATAAGATTTTATATTATCTACGAAATTTTGAATAAAAAACGGATAGTACTTGTAAAATACAACTACTACCCGCTTAAAAAACTTTATTAAAGCAACTATTTAGTATGCTTTAGCAAAAAGTACACGTTGTGTAGATGGGTTGCCTGTAAGGATACAAGCACCTTCTTCTTGCTTATTATTTAAAGGAATACAACGAATTGTAGCTTTCGTTAAGTCCTTAATTTTATCTTCTGTTTCAGAAGTTCCATCCCAATGTGCTGCAATGAAACCACCTTTATTTTCTAAGACATCCTTGAACTCGTCAAAAGTATCTACAGGAGTGATATGTGCTTCACGGTAATCAAATGCTTTATTGAAGATGTTTTCTTGAACATCATCCAATAATTTTTGAATAGATTCGATAACACCATCCAATTGATACGTATTTTTCTCTTTAGTATCACGACGAGCAATTTCAACTGTACCGTTCTCTAAATCACGTTGTCCCATTGCTAAACGAACAGGGACACCTTTTAATTCCCAATCAGCAAACTTGAAACCAGGACGTAAATCACGGTCATCAAATTTTACAGAGATGTTGAGTGCTTGTAAAGCTTTTTGAATCTCTTTTGCTTTTTCAGAAATAGCATCTAATTGTTCTTGACTTTTGTAAATAGGTACAATAACAACTTGAATAGGAGCTAATTTTGGAGGAAGAACTAATCCTTCATCATCTGAATGAGCCATAATTAATGCACCCATTAAACGTGTACTTACACCCCAAGATGTACCCCAAACATGCTCTAACTTATTGTCTTTATCAGAAAATTTTACATCAAATGCTTTTGCAAAATTCTGACCTAAGAAGTGAGAAGTACCTGCTTGTAATGCTTTGCCATCTTGCATCATTGCTTCGATACAGAAAGTATCTACAGCACCAGCAAAACGCTCATTAGCAGTTTTTACACCTTTTACAACAGGAACAGCCATAAAGTTTTCAGCAAAATCAGCATAAACATCTAACATTTGCTTTGTTTCTTCTATTGCTTCTCCTTTAGTAGAATGAGCAGTATGTCCTTCTTGCCATAAAAACTCCGAAGTACGTAAGAATAAACGCGTACGCATTTCCCAGCGCATAACATTTGCCCATTGGTTTACTTTTAAAGGAAGATCTCTATACGATTGGATCCAATTTTTATAAGTACTCCAAATTACAGTTTCAGACGTTGGACGAATAATTAATTCTTCGTCTAATTTAGCGTCGGGGTCTACTACAACACCAGAGCCATCTTCTGCATTTTTTAAGCGGTAATGTGTTACTACAGCACATTCTTTAGCAAAACCATCAACATGGTCTGCCTCTTTACTTAAATAAGATTTTGGAATTAAAAGTGGAAAGTAAGCATTTGAATGCCCAGTATCTTTAAACATTTTGTCTAAAGTTTGTTGCATTTTTTCCCAAATTGCATAACCGTATGGTTTAATAACCATACATCCTCGTACTGCTGAGTTCTCAGCTAGATCAGCCTTTTTTACCAACTCGTTGTACCAAGCTGAATAATCGTTGCCTCTCTTTGGTAAGCCTTTTGCCATTATGTATAAACTATCTGAAAGTGGTTACAATCAAGTATATAAAAACCTCTTGAAGTGTTAAAGTTAATGATATATTGCTTAATATTCTTATATTTGTCTAGAAGCTATCACTAACAATATTTTTTGGTTTCCAAGAGGAGCACAAATATAATAGTTTTTTAATCCCATTGGAGACTTTAAAGATATGTAACTACGTTTATTATGAATAAATGGATATATACTGCCATAAGTACACTATTCACTGTAACTTCTGTATTTGCACAGGAATTTGATGACATGTATTTTACTAAGGCAGACAGAGAAGCATTAAGTGCAAAACCTGCAATGCAGCCGTTAAACATTGGTAATCATGATTTTCCTGATTCACCGGATCGTCAAGCACCCCAAAGTCGCTTTGCGAACCCGGATGGTGTGGGTACTGGTTATGGCTATCAATATTATAATGTAGAAAATGGAGCTATACCTTCATCAATCCCATCTACAGGATCTGCTTATATGGATGCTACTCAAGGCATGAGTATTGCCGAACAGCAATCTGGAAAAAGCAGTAGTGGAGGGTTTTTCTCTAACCCATCTGTATCTCTAGGAATGAGTGCAGGAACTTATGGAACAAGTACTAGTGTTGGTATCGGTTTTGGAAACAATTCAGCTTTTAGCTTAGGTATTGGATTCGGAATGGGTATGGGCATGGGTGGAATGTATCCAGGTTATGGTATGGGTGGTATGTACCCAGGCTATGGCATGGGTGGAATGTACCCTGGTTATGGTAGATATCCTGGCTACGGCTATGGTGGCGGAATGTATGATCCAATGTATGGAGGATACCCAGGTTACGGATATAGAGGTTATCCAGGATATGGTTATTACCCTACTATTCGTTCTAGAACACCTACAAGTGAACAAGTAGCAAGAGCACAAAGTGTTCGATCTAGAGTGACAAATGCACCTGCTGCAGGTGTTAAGTATCCTTCTAGATACAGAGAATCTTCTGTAGCAAGAACTGCAACTGCGCCAAGAACGACGACAACTCGTCCTTCAAATAATAATTGGAATAATTCTAGAAACTCTTTTAATAATAATTCATTACAAAGACCTAGTTCTACATCAGGATCTTCGTTTAGATCTGCACCTTCAGGAGCAGGTAGAAGTAGTGGATCTGCTGGTCGTTCTGTAAGAAGACGATAGTATTAAATAGTTTCTCAAAATATTTTAAGGATGTTTCTATACGAGACATCCTTTTTTTGTAACTTGACATTTCTAACAATCAAATCAAGCTCATCTCTTATATTTTTTAATAATTCATCAAATCACGATATGTTTAAAAGAGATTATAAGAAACCAATTTTATTAATAGCATTCATCGCATTCTTTAACTTAATTTCGAATGCACAGAATGGAGACATACCTCCAGCTTTTGGGTATTATAAGGATGCAACACGTTTTTCTCAGCAAAATATTGTTGGGTCTGCAAGAATTAGAGCTTTAGGAGGTGCGGGTGTGTCTTTAGGTGGAGATATATCACATGGTATTTTAAATCCTGCAGGTTTGGGTTTTATGCGTAAATCTGAATACCAATTATCAATGGGTTTAGGTTTTACAGGTACTACATCTTCTGGAGATGGAGTTCAAGGTAGTGGAGAGCAAACAAGATTTTTCTTACCTCAGTTGGGTGCAGTTTGGGCAAGTTCTAAATCTTCATCAAATGGTGGGAAATGGAGAGGGGGTGCCTTTTCAATTTCTTTTAATAGAATAGCAGATTATAATAGCGATGTCTATTATACTGAAAATGGAAGTAACCCAACATCATTGTTAAACTATTTTGAAGAAGCTGCATATGGAACCTATAAATCAAATATGGATTTAGCATCACAAGATTATGCCAGAGGATATACCTTATTATCTCTTGGTGAAATGGCATATGCTTTAGATTTAATTAAACCAGTTTATAGTGATGACGATAACAGCTATAATTATTATTATAATTCAGATAGAGATAAATATGGGTTTCCGATTACTGTAAATGGAACTGATACATCATATGTAAAGCAAAGAACCCAAATGGTAAAAACAAGAGGTGGACAATATGAAACTACTCTTGCTTATGGTGGTAATTTTGATGATAAATTCTATTTTGGTGGTAAAATTGGTATCCAAAATATCAATTATACGAAAACAAGTGAGTACGTTGAAATTAGAGATCAGGAATTAACCTACCTAGGTTTGGCTGAAGAGTTTGAAACTACTGGTTGGGGTGTAAATTTGTCTGCAGGTGTTATCTGGAGACCAATTGATGCATTACGTATTGGAGCAACTTATACTTCTCCTACTTGGTATGGTTTAAATGATTATTATACTTCTAATCTAACACGAACGTATGATAATTACGCTTGGGATGATGCTGCCTATCAAAATCAACATTTTAATTCTGCAAACTTTCCTCCCGAAGAAGGTCCTGATTATGTTTATAACCCAGAAGGAAAGGACTTATATAACCCTAATGCATCAGAATCTGCCACATACAATGGTAAAAAATCTGCAACGCACGATAGAATCCGTACCAAATATAACATGACTACACCTTGGAAAGCCTCAGGTGGTATTTCTACATTCTTTGGTAAGAAAGGCTTTTTAACTGTAGATGTAGAATATGTTGGTAATTCTGCAATTAACGTTAGCGATGGAACAACTTATTATTTGGAAGGAACTTATTCTGAGTTTAGTCAACCATTAAATTTTGATGGAGATAATTATATTCTAAACGAAGAATTAAGAAATACTGTAAATATACGTGCAGGTGGTGAATACAGAATGAGCAAACGCTTAATGCTTCGAGTGGGCTATGCTTATTATCAAGATGCACAGAAAGAAGAATATAATTTGGGTGTTGATAAAAGTAAGCAGTTTTATACTGGTGGTTTAGGTTATAGAAATAATAAATTCTATGCAGATTTTACTGTAATATATAGTAAATGGAAAGGTATAGAAAGCCCTTATCAATTAGATGATAATATTTCACTAGATAATAGTTCAACAGTATTAATTTACCCAATAATAGATGTTGATTACAATAGAACGGAATTACAATTAAGTATAGGTAAACGTTTTTAATGTTTAAAGTTCTCTACTCATGACTTATAAAATGATTAATGACCCAATTTATGGGTTTGTGACTATTGATTCGCCATTAATTTTAGAATTGGTGAATCACCCGATATTTTTGCGACTATCACGTATTAAGCAAATGGGGTGCTCAAGTGTTGTATACCCTGGGGCAATGCATACTCGTTTTAGTCATGCATTAGGAGCAATGCACTTAATGAAATCCGCAATAGAATCTATTGTAAGAAAAGGTACAGAGATTTCTAAAGAAGAAAAAGAAGCAGCAATGATTGCAATTCTTTTACATGATTTAGGACACGGACCATTTTCTCATGCTTTAGAACATGTTCTCATCAATGTACATCACGAAGAACTCTCTTTATTTTTAATGGAAAAAATGAATAAAGAGTTTGATGGTAAGCTTAATATGGCTATCCAAATGTTTACAGGGAAATACCATAGAAAGTTTTTTCATCAAATGGTATCTAGTCAGTTGGATATGGATAGGTTGGATTACTTACAACGAGATTGCTTTTTTTCTGGTGTAGTAGAAGGAAGTGTTGGTGCTGATAGGATAATCAGAATGCTTGATGTGCATAATGATGAAATTGTTGTATTAGAAAAAGGAATCTACAGTATAGATAGATTTTTAAATGCTAGACGTATGATGTATTGGCAAGTATATCTACATAAAACGGGGTTAGCAGCAGAGTTAATGCTTCAAAATATAGTAAAAAGAGCAAAATACTTATATACACAGGGAGTAGAATTACCATGTGATGAAACACTTAAATTTTTTCTTCAAAATACTTTTACAAAAGAAGATTTTGAACAAAATGATGAGCTGATCGATAAATATCTAAAGATTGACGACTTTGATATTTGGCATATTATAAAGACATGGGAGAATAGTGGAGATAAAGTTTTAGAAGTACTTACAAAGGGTATCTTAACAAGAAGATTGTTTAATTGTGAGATGTCAATTGAAAAAATAGAAGCAGAAAAGTTAAAAACTGTTGAGAAAGAATTATTATCAATTGGCTTTTTACCCTCAGATTTACCCTTTTTATGCCTTCATGGAGATGTGAGTAATTCAGCGTATACGTCTGCTAAACAAGGGATTAAGGTGAAAATGAAGACGGGTGAGGTGATTGATATTTCTGAAGCATCAGATTTGCCAAATATTGAAGTTTTGACGAAAATTGTTACAAAACATTACCTATGCCAACCCAAAGTTGTATCTTAGCGTGATTTTTTGTTTGTTTTAGACATTCAAAAACGTTTTTTGTTCAAAATCAACTTGTGGATATAGTCATATCTTACTATGAAATTAGAAATTACCGTACAACAAATTGCAGGATTACTTCAAGGTGAAGTAGTTGGAGGAGATCCAAATGCTAAGATTTCATCAATCGCAAAAATTCAAGAAGGAGATGCATCTGCTATTTCTTTCCTTGCGAATATGAAATATGAGGAATTTATCTATAAAACAGGAGTTAGTGCGGTAATTGTAAGTAAGGGATTTGAACCGAAGGAAGAAGTTCCTTGTGCAATGATTGTTGTAGAAGATGCTTATGCAGGTTTTACAGATCTTCTTACAGAGTACCAACGTATGCTTAGTTTAGCAAAAGTAGGTATTGAGCAACCAGCATTTATACACGAATCTGTAGAGATGGATAAAGCAACTGCTTATGTAGGTGCTTTTACTTATATCTCTCAAGGAGCGAAAATTGGTAAAAATGCTAAAATTCATCCACAAGTTTTTATTGGAGAAGGAGTTGAGATTGGAGATAATTGTGTAATCTATGCAGGTGTAAAAATTTGCCATGGTTCTAAATTAGGAAATAATTGTACACTTCAAGCAGGTGCTGTAATTGGGTCGGATGGCTTTGGTTTTGCACCTCAAAAAGATGGTACATATAAAACTATTCCTCAAATAGGGAATGTTATTCTTGAAAATAATGTTGATGTAGGAGCAAATACTGTTGTAGATAGAGCTACAATGGGATCTACTATATTAAAACAAGGTGTGAAATTGGATAATCTTATTCAGATTGCACACAATGTAATTATTGGAGAGAATACAGTGATTGCTTCTCAGACAGGTGTTTCTGGTTCTTCGGAAATTGGAGCACAATGTATGGTTGGTGGTCAAGTAGGTGTTTCTGGACATATAAAAATAGCAGATAAGACAATGATTGCAGCACAATCAGGTATTGCTAAAACAATTAGAGAGACAGGTACCCGTGTAATGGGATCACCTGCAATTTCATCTATGGAACATTTAAAATCTTTTGCAGTTTACAGGAAGCTACCTGAGTTACAAAGAATTGTAAGAGATTTGGAGAAAAAAGTATTAAGTTTGTAGCCAAGTTGAGTTTTCAACTGTTATAATAAGTAAAATAACCAAGTAGTACGGCAACTTTAGAATTGCCAAATCTATCTTATGATGTATACAAAACAGCATACTATCAAAGCACCAGTGACCGTTGAAGGCGTTGGTATTCATACAGGGGCAAATAGTAAAATGATCTTTTTGCCTGCAGATGTAAATCACGGATTCAAATTCCAAAGAGTTGATATTGAAGGTCAGCCTATTGTGGATTGTGATGTGGACAATGTAGTAGATGTATCGAGAGGTACAACTATTGAGCAGGATGGTGCAAGAGTAAATACTGTAGAGCACGTTTTAGCTGCTTTGGTAGGTTTACAGATTGATAACGTATTAATTCAGATTGACGGCCCTGAACCTCCAATTATGGAAGGTAGTTCTATTAAGTTTGTAGAAGCTTTAATGGAAGTAGGTGTTGAAGAACAATCTATGTTACGTAACTTCTTTGAAGTACCTGAAGGGGTATTTTACAAAGAAGATGACAGAAAAGTAGAAATAGCAGCATTACCATTAAACGATTACCGTTTAACTGTAATGGTTGATTATAATTCTCCTGTATTAGGTAGTCAGCATGCCGCATTAAACGATATTGCTGATTTTGCTAGTGAAGTAGCTTCTTCAAGAACATTTTGTTTCTTACATGAAGTAGAAGCTTTACGTAAAGCGAACCTAATTAAAGGTGGTAACTTTAACAACGCAATTGTAGTTGTTGATCAAGTAGTATCAAAAGATACTTTGGACGAATTGGCTGATTTATTTGAATTGCCAAGCGTTGAAGTAGCAGAGGAAGGAATTTTGAATAACGTAAAATTACGTCATCCAAACGAACCAGCTCGACACAAATTACTTGATATGGTTGGTGATTTAGCATTAGTTGGTCGTCCAATCAAAGGTCAAATTTTAGCAGCAAGACCTGGTCATGCGGCTAATGTTGCATTTGCTCGTAAATTAAAAAGTTTGATGCTTAAGTCGGCACGTAAAAATGTACCAACTTATGATATTCATCAACCGCCAGTTTATGATGTAAATAAAATAGAAGAAATGCTTCCTCACAGATATCCATTTAGATTAGTGGATAAGATTACAGAGATTACAGATAAATATGTGATCGGTGTAAAAAATGTGACTATAAACGAAGAATTCTTCACAGGACATTTTCCTAGTAATCCAGTTATGCCAGGTGTTCTTCAGATTGAAGCAATGGGGCAAACAGGTGGTATCTTAGTTTTAAATAGCGTAGATAATCCTGAAAACTATTGGACTTACTTTGTAGGTGTTGAGGAATGTAAATTCCGTAAAATGGTTGTTCCTGGAGATACTCTTGTCATTAAATGTGAGTTGATTCAGCCAATTCGTAGAGGTATCGCTAAAATGAAAGGTCAAGCTTACGTTGGTGAAAAACTTGTTACGGAAGCTATCATGACTGCTAGTCTTGTAAAAAAAGATAACTAGAAAATAGATAAGAATAAGTTGATGAAGTTTATTTCATCAACTTATTCTTTTATTCAGTATATTCGTAGTTAAAATCAGAATTAGATTGTTTAATTTTTATTCTGGTGTACACTGATTGATATTATTATCACAATTCAAACGATGTCAAAAAACCCTTACACTGAAAAATATCCAATGACAAATATCCACCCGGATGCAAAAATTGCAGACACTGTGGTGGTTGAACCTTTTGCTACAATTCAAGGGGATGTAGAAATTGGAGAAGGAACTTGGATTGGGCCGAATGCAGTTATTATGGATGGTGCTCGTGTAGGGAAGAATGTAAAAGTTTTTCCTGGAGCAGTAATTTCAGGTATTCCCCAAGATTTGAAATTTCAAGGTGAGAATACACTTACCTTTATTGGTGATAATACAACGCTAAGAGAATGTGTTACTGTAAGTAGAGGTACTACAGATAAAATGAAAACAGTTGTAGGTAAGAACTGTATGCTTATGGCATATGTTCATATTGCTCATGATGTTATTATGGGAGATAACTGTATTTTATCAAATTCAACACAAATTGCTGGACACGTAGAAATTGCAGATCATGTAATTATTGCAGGAACAGCAGCAGTACATCAGTTTGTTAAAATTGGTGAGCATGCATTTATTGCAGGTGGCTCTTTAGTTCGTAAAGATGTTCCTCCTTATGTAAAGGCAGCAAGAGAGCCTTTAAGTTATTGTGGTATCAATTCTGTTGGGCTTCGTAGGAGAGGATTTGACAGTGATGCTTTACAAGAAGTACATGAAATGTACCGCTTAATTTATACAAGAGGTTTTACAATGGCAGAGGCAACTCGTCAGTTAGAAGAAGAATTAGAGCAAACAGATGAACGAGATGTTATTCTTCAATTCTTAAAGAATTCCGAAAGAGGCATTATTAAAGGATATTAATTTATTCTTTTTAAAATATATAATTTACCATCTTTTCTTTTTGTTAAAGGGAAGATGGTTTTTTGTTTTTTATCATGATAATAAAATTAGAAGAGCTAGGTAAGAAATATGCTAGAGAATGGATTTTTAAAGGAGTAAACCTCACTTTAGAGTCTGGAAAAGCATATGCTGTAATTGGTGGTAATGGAAGTGGTAAGTCTACATTCTTAAAATTACTGGCAGGGATTTCACACCCATCAAAAGGTACAATTACATATGTTGATAATAATGAGATTGAAGCAGATGATATTTGGAAGCATTTAGTAATGGCTGGCCCATATACTGAACTGATTGAAGAATTTACGCTTATTGAGCACCTAGAGTTTCATGCATCATTAAAAAAAATGACTAAACCTGTAGACGAAATTATTGAAATTTTAGGTTTAGAAAAATCAAAAAATAAGCAAATCCAAGACTTTTCGTCAGGAATGAAACAAAAGTTGAAATTATCATTAGCTTTTTTTACTGAGGCATCAATTTTGTTTTTAGATGAACCAACTTCTAACTTAGACCAGAGAAATATTGAGTGGTATCAGCATTGGTTACCTTTAGTGAGTGATAGCAAAATTGTTGTGATTTGCAGTAACCAAGTATATGAATATGAATATTGTAACGAAAGAATTTCTATAGAAAGTTATAAAAAATGATAAGTTATATTATATTTGCTAAGTCGGTCTCCTTATTTCAATTGTCTCTATTACATTCTAAAACTTAAAAATTCTATTGTAATGAAAAACATTTGGAAAAACGCAATCTTATTTATGTCGTTAATCGGCTTAATGTCTTTAGCTACTAGTTGTGGTAGTAGTGATGATCCTGATCCAGGAGTTACAACTGCAGTATATGCTGCTAATGTCGATTCAACTAATCCTGCTGAAGTAACAGCTGATTTTAAATTATCGATCAACCTTACTAGTGGTGCAGTAACTGTTACAGGTTATGATACCGCTTGGCCTATGCCAACAGGTTTCACGAATAAATCTTATTCGGCTGTTGAATTTTTAGCATTAGATTGGGACTCTGCTCCAATTATTACTGGAACAGGTAGTGCTATTTCTTTAGTTTATACAGCTACAGAAACAACTTTACCATCTTCAGCTGCTAGAACTTTCGAAACAGATACAAAATATACTTACGTATTTGACAAGCAATAAGTAAGTAGTTTAGATTGTAAAGATCTTTTGAAATACTAGACCCTATTACGTTAACGTGATGGGGTTTTTTTTACTTAAAATTAAAATGTTTAAAAGCAATAACAATCTAAATATTAAATGTTTAGGCTGTAACTATTAACTTTATCAATTGACAATATATTATTTAAACTATAACTAAAAGTATGAAATTCTTTAAGGTTGACTTAGGTATCGCTATCCTCATTGCAATGGTCCTAGGCATTATTCTTGGAATTATTTTCGGTGAAGATGTTACCATAATAGCTCCAATCGGAGATGTTTTTATAAAACTACTTTCTATGCTTGTAATACCATTGGTATTCTTCTCTATAATAATGGGAGCGCAAGCATTAGGGCAATCAAAGAATGCAAGTAAAATAGGTGGTATGACGTTCCTTTATTTTGGAGCAACATCATTTGTAGCAGTTTTTGTAGGAATAGTATTTACTGTGCTTTTTAAACCAGGTACAGGGTTAAATATTCAAGACCTTGCAGGTGGAATTACAGATGCTTCTTTAGCTTCTAGAGGAGAGATTGCAGGTTTCTGGGATACGGTAAAAGGGGCTATTCCTTCCAATCCTTTTAAAGCACTTTCTCAGGGTAGTGTATTACAGATCATATTATTTTCAATGTTTTTTGGTATTGGTATTGGTAAATTACCAGAAGAAAAACAAAAAGTAGTATCTACTTTTATAGATGGAATAAATGATGTACTTGTTTGGATGATTATTAAAGTAATGTGGCTTGCTCCATTTGGTGTAATGTGTTTAATGGCATCATCTGTAGGTACGTTTGGTTACGATATATTGTTTAGTATTGGTAAACTCTTTATTGTTTACATATTAGCATTGATAGTAGTTACATTTCCATTATTTGGTGGTATGGTTCAATTTTTTAGTAAAGTACCAGCTATTAAATTTTTTAAGGAAATGGTAACTCCACAAATATTTGCATTATCGACAGCGTCTTCATTGGCTACTTTGCCTTTAAATTATGAAGCAGTAGATAAAATGGGAGTTAAGAAAAGTGTAGCTTCTTTTGTATTGCCTTTAGGTGCTACAGTAAATATGGCTGGTAACGCAGTATTTAATCCATTAGTAACCATCTTTTTTGCTCAGATGTATGGTATTGAATTGGGGATGTCACAATATATTGCTATCGCGATAACATCGGTACTTGGAGCTGTAGGGACAGCAGGTGTTCCAGGCCCTTCTTTATTGGCTGTTGCAGTATTTATGGTTGCAGGTGTTCCTGTAGAAGCTTTACCGTTAATCTTTGGAGTAGACAGAATTTTTGATATGCTACGTACAGCAGTTAATATTACAGGAGATGCTTCTTGCGCTGTTGTTATGGAAAGATTTGAAGAAGAAGATTAAGTTCTTTTTATATTATATTTAAATAAAAGGTTACTCTTATAGCAATAGGGGTAACCTTTATTTATATTTGAATAGGTACATTATTAAATTATGTACAGATATTAAAATTCGCTCAATTTTTTATGACAAATCAGACATCAACTACAAAGGAGAAGAAGCCAATGACTCTTTCAACAAAGATTTTAATTGGCCTATTTTCTGGAATAGCATTAGGATTATTTTTAGGTGAGTATGCAGGGCATTTAGAAATTGTTGGAGATGCATTTATTGGTTTATTACAGATGACTGTATTACCCTATATTGTGTTTTCGTTAATTGTAAATATTGGCCGTTTATCACTTGAGGAAGGACGTAAGTTAATAACTCAAGGTATAAAGTTTCTATCATTATTATTAGCAATAGGTATAGCTGTTGTTATGATATTACCGTTTGCTTTTCCAGAATGGAAATCTGCTAATTTCTTTAGTACTAGTTTTGTGACACCTCCTCCAGAAGTCGATTTTTTAAAATTATATATTCCTTCTAATCCATTCTTTTCTTTAGCAGAAAGTAAAGTACCCGCGGTTGTATTATTCAGTATTCTAGTAGGTATTGGAGTAATGCAGATAAATGGAAAGGACAAAGAGATTTTACTAAATAGTTTGGATGCTTTTAATAAAGCATTAAATCAAGTGAATAAACTTGTTGTCAAGCTAACTCCTGCAGGTGTTTTTGCTATTGCTGCTAGTACAGCAGGAACCATGACTTTAGATGAGTTAGGGAAAATGCAAGCCTATCTGCTTACTTATTTAGTGGCTGTTTTAATACTTACTTTTTGGGTGTTACCAATGTTAATTACAGCATGTACTCCTTTTAAATACAAAGATGTTTTTAAGTTTACAAAGGCTACATTGATAACAATTTTTGCAACAGGTAAAATTATAGTTGTATTACCTCAGTTAATTGAAGATCTAAAGTCTTTGTATGCGGAGTACAATCTAGATACTGATGAAAATAAAGCAGGAACAGATATTTTAATGCCATTAGCTTATCCTTTTCCAAATTTAGGAACACTAGCTATTTTTGTTTTTGTTCCTTTTGCAGCTTGGTTTGTAGGTAACCCTATTACAATATCAAATACACCAATGTTTATTGGAGCAACATTACTAAGTAGTTTTGTGGCGCCTGTAACAGGAATACCGTTTATGTTGGATCTCTTAGAGATTCCAAAAGATATGTTTCAACTATTTGTGGTATCTACAGTTTTTACAGATAGAGTAAGGGTTGTACTTGGGGCAATGCACCTCATCACCTTAACAATACTTACATTAAGTTCTACAAATGGCTTTTTTAAATTAAGAAAAAGAAAGATTACCATGGGGGTAGCTGTTACGGTTATACTGTTTATTGTAACATTAGTTCCACTTCGTTTATTTTTATCTTATTCTTTAAAAGATGTCTATCAAAATGATAAAGTGATTGCAAATATGCAGCTTATCCATAAGCTTGTTCCCTTTAAGGTTTTACCTTCTGCATCGCCTAATCCAACTAAATTATTAAAATATGAAAGTATTTTAGAGAGAATAAAACGAAGAGGTATTGTAAGAGTTGGTTTTTATGAAGATGAAATACCATTTAGTTACTTTAATGCTAGAGGAGAATTAGTTGGTTTTGGAATTGATATGGCGCATGAGTTAGGCTCTGCTTTAGATGTTGAGATTGAGTTTGTTCCTATAACAGTAGGACATATGCCAGAGGAATTGAAAAATGATAATTTTGATATTGTAATGTCTGATATTTTTATGTCGAGTCAATATTCTGCTGAATTATCATTTTCTAAACCTTATTTAGATGTAACTATGGCTTTAGTTGTTAGGGATCAAGCAGATCAGTATAAAACATTTGATAAAGCTTCTGAAGTAAGTTCATTTACAATTGGGTACTTTGAAAGGAAAGATGTAGCACAAAAGTTTTTAAATTATTTCCCTCAGGCAAAGGCTGTTCGATTAGATTCCGTAAATCAGTTTTTTAATCAAACAGATAGCTTGAAACTAGATGGTCTTCTTACAAGTGCAGAGAGGGGTGCAGCATTAACGCTACTTCATCCAGAATATCAGATAGCAAATCCATTACCATATAAAATTACACTTCCATTGGCGTATCCCGTAGGGAACAAAGATGAGAATATGGCTAATTTTGTTACTAACTGGATTGAGGTCAATAAAAAAGATGGAACTATAACTCGTTTTTATGATTATTGGATTTTAGGCAATGATCACCTTAGAAAAGAAGAACATTGGAGTGTAATCAAAGATGTATTACACTGGGTAGATTAACTATTAGTCTAGATATAAGGTAAAACTTACATCTAGACTTTTTTTTTATTCACTGATTTTTCGTTTTTTACATTAAGAAACTAAATTCTGACAACTAACTATCAATATCAACACTCTAAACCAATCTGATTATGAATTGCTACAAAAGGTATATATATATACTTTCAGTTTTTATAATAGTATGTTCTTGTACTCAGCCTACTCAGAATACAAGTATATCATCTGTAGATTTATTTACTACAGACGATTTTAATTGGAAAGAATTAACAGGTAAAGCTGTATATGTAACTTCTAGAGGTGGTGCATCTACAAAAATACAAGAAGAGGTTTTCCAGTCTGTAGCAATGCAAGAGTTAGAAGAAGCTAAAGTATTGATGCCCGAAAGTTTAAAAGAACTTACAGATAGGTTTATCAATTCTTTATATGAAAAATATCCCGAAATGACGGAGCATCAAAAGATGATGTTAAAAGAAAATGCAAAATGTGGGATGAATGTTTTATCAAAAAAGAATGATCCTAAAAGATATTCATTGATACATAATAAGCTGACAAAAGCATTTACCTACTTAAGAAAAAATAAAGAAATTCAATCTGGATATGCATTTGTTGGGAATTTAGCACATAGAAATGTAGGAGGACAAAAAGGGTATATTATTAATATGGCCACTGGTGATTTAATTGAGATTGATATTTCTTCTGCATGGAAAGGAATTGGTTTTGAAGACGATTCTGGTAAAACTCCGATCGGTTACTTTTTAGTATATAAAAAATATACACAACCCGGATGGCAATCTCGTACAAAAATAGCAACACCTAAAAAAATGTTTTATAAGTTACATAGACAGACTTATGATGGTGAAGCAAAATATATTTATAGAAAGAGTACTAAAGAGGAGAAAGCTTATATATGTACTAACCAGTTTGGTTTAATAGGACAAAACTTTGGCGCTGAGTTCGTTGATGTTGCTGCTACAAAGTATTTAAGGAAATCTGCAGACGATCTTTCTTATATTGATAATAGTAATTCTGGTACACGTCAATTATACATTCATGGTACAAATAGAGAAGATCAGTTAGGTTTTGCTTTATCTGGAGGATGTGTTAGAGTATCTAATATTAACTCTTACATTATCAAAGAAATAGTTATGAAGCAGGAAACTATGCCTGTTTTTCTTGATGCGGTAGCTCTTCATGCTCCTAAGCCAGTTAAAGTACCAGGTTTTGATGATACAGACTTAGAATCAATTTATAACGAGCAATCTATTGTTATTCGTAGACAAAACATGTTAGATTCGGTTTCTTTAGCAAAACATCTACAAGGAACTGTAATACCTAAATTAGCAAATTCTATTGCTTATAGAATGTCTAAAGTAGAAAATCAACAAGCTAATGTAACTATAAGTGTTTCTGTTCCTTTCCCAGAATCAGCAATGAAATATTGGATGACGTTTATCCACTCTGGGGGGATTAATAATGTCAATTTCCAACAGCGTTTTGGTTTTAAAGGGGAATATTTTAAAAATGAAATGCGTCATAACCAAAATCCTTTTTACAAAGCCTATTATTCTGCTGATATCAATTCTTACTTTAAAAATAGAATTACAGAGGCAAGAATAGCATTGAACATCAATCTTACAGAAGCATTACAAAAACACGAAATTGATAAAGAACTCATTCAAAGCATCAATATTCAAGAGCAAACAATGGTCAATGAGTATTTTAATAAAGAGTTAGAAGTTGTTGACCCTTTGGAATACTTTGCTATTTCTGAAGAAAGAAAAAGAGTTCTTCATTATATGGGCATGATAGATACTTTAGCTGTAGAATTCCCTGAAAAATTTGAAGAATGGGAACATTTAAGCTGGATAAATAGCTATTTGTCATTAAGAGAAAGTGGTCCAGATTCTCAACCAAAAGGAGATCTAGATTATTATGATGCTTTACTTATGCAATCTTATATTTATGCACTTGGAGAGCAAGAACTTTATGAAAGGGAAGTAAAATCGGGTAGATTATTACCAATCAAAGGACAAGAATTCCAGAATAAACTTTTAAATCAATATGGCATAGATGGGGCTTTAACCTTACTAGATGAGGCAGGGATGTGGAGGCTTTTCCAATACTCTCATAGCTCAGAGAACAAGACATTAATTAAAATGGTATCTGTGGCTTATCCAAAGCAGGAAATGCTAAAAGGGATGCAATTACTTGCAGAGTCTTATTTTAGTAAATACAAATGGATATCAAACCAATATGTAATAACGTCTGAGGTAAATGGAGAAGCTATTACTTTAGCTGATTAGACCGAAAAATATTTTAATAAAAAGAAATCCCATCAATCTTTAAAATTGATGGGATTATTAATGTTTAAGCGATTACTCCTTTCATTTCGATATAATAATCAATTACACCTTCTTGAGTAAGTAATTCTTGTTTAAAATTTTCGTCTTCGGATAAATCAATTGATGAAGATTCAAAGTATGTTTCTGAAGTGTTGTCTTCATAATACAATGTAACTTTGAAACTTAATTCATGGTTGTCAGTGTCTTCAAACCCACCTTCCCACAAGTACTGCTGTTGGTTTGCTATGCTCATGATATGACCGTTTAATTATACAATATAATTTACGATAATTTTATATAATAACCACTCGAAATAGTAGATTAATTATTAGTAATTAACGGAATTAATTCACTTGCAATAACTAGTTCATATAGGTGTTATAAAATGAATAAATTGTTTAAAACTTCCATCCACCATATAAAGACAGTACAAAAGATCTTGTTAACCCATCTGGGCGAGCAGATCTAGCAATTATAGGAAAACCCAAGTCTGAACCAAGAGAATAACGTCCCCAAGATTTAGACACTCCACCTGTAATATTTAATGTAAGACCACTCGATCCTTCAATATTTTTTCGTTGGTTATCCGTAGGGTCTAAATAAGAATCTTCTCCAATATGTATAATTCCTAAAAGACCTGCTTTCCAATTAATTTTTTCAGCATTTTTTCCATATTCAGCACGAATGGCAACATCAGGTTGACGTTCAAATTCGTTTGTAGACCAATATTCATTATCAGGGTCATTTCCTGTTTCAATATAAGTGTTGCTATTTTGTGTAAGTGGTTGTTGGTAACCAACAGAAAATAATAACTTATCAACATTTACAGCAATTCCAGCAAGTAAATCGTAAGTACCTAAACTGGTTTGATAAACCATTGGTAATGCTTGTCCGTCTTGCATTAAGTTACCGTCATTGGAAGGTATTTTTGTACCTGCAAATACAGTAGTTGTAACTTTATCATTTGTAAAAACTGGTGCGGAAAGAGAAAGTGTTAAATCGCCTAAACCATTTGCACTTCCTAAATTACCCGTAGTAAATGTATAAGGAAGTTGAAATTGGAAATAGACAACATCAGCAATGCTGTAATCACCTTCAATTTGTAGATTAATAACGCTAACAGCTTTTTCTCCTAAACCATAAGAAGGTTTAAACCTTAATTCTCCATTGGTTGGAACGTCGTCAAAAAGGTCTGTATGTTTCATAGGACCAATACTACAAACACCAGCGTCAGAACACCCTTGTGCAAATGTATCTAACGAGAAACTAATTGTAGAAATGATGAATACAAATAGATATAAAATATTTTTAGGTTTTTGATAATAGATTTTCATAGTGGTAGTTTATGAGATGTAAATGTTTTTTTGAATACACTACAAATAATAGACCAAAACTTGTTTAAACAATCTTTGTGAATTTATTGACTAGAGATGATTTTCTCAAAAAATGAAGATGCTTCATAATTTTCATCTTTTGTGAAAGAGAGTAATTTTTCAGAACTGTTATAATTAATCTTAAGAAGAATGTCTTTTTCTCGCTTAGATGTAGATAATATTATTCTTCCTCGATAATCTGAATACGTATTGTTTTTACTACCAATTAGTTCTGTATAGGGTAAATTTAAATAAGTACATTCGTAAGCAATAATTTTTTCTTCTTCAAAAAAGAAATGCCAATCTTCTAGAGAACTTATAGGGGATACTTTTACAATTTTCCTTTCGGCAATATCTTGCTTGTCTAATAGGCCATCATCACCTACTTTATATATTGTATATACAGACACATTACTTTGCTGACCTATACATAAAGTATAGCATCCCATAGTGAGAAGTAACAGTAGTAGTAATGTAAATTTGTGCATTTGAATGATTGACTATATCTACTACAAAAATAATGAACTTTATTAAGTAATTTCGGTAATAGGAAATAAAAAAGGGAAAGACCTGTAGATCTTTCCCTTGTTCTTAAAATATAGTATGTCTTTGCTCACTCGCTTCGTCTAAAAGTAGAAGTTGTTTTTCTTCTTCTTCATTGATAATAACGTGAGGCCTTATTCCTATAATCAGCATATCATCAATTTGTCGTTGGTTACCTTGGCTCATCCATTGGTCCATAAACTGACTTAGCGCTTTTCTTTGCAGATCTAAGTCCTTGTTATGAATATTGAATAGAAGCTCTTTAAACGGTCTTTGCATTAGCTTTCTACCGTCAGGACCACCAAATTGATCTTGATAACCATCAGAACAGATATACATTACATGAATATCTTCTAATGGTAATGAGTGCGACTCGAATATCTTCTTTTGAGATTTCTTACCACCAATACCAGATTTACCACCTCTTAAGCGTTGTAATTCGTCTGGGTTAGAGTTAGAAATATAGTATAAAGGTCTACCTGCTCCAGCAAAAGTTAATGTTTTACGTTTAGGTGATACCACACAAATAGCGATATCCATACCGTCACGACTATCTTCATTTTCTTGCTGATTTAAGGCCTGACGAATCATATCATTCATCAACTTTAAAATACGACCTGGATCAAGAATACCTCTTTCATAAACAATTTGATTTAGAAGGTCATTACCAATAAGTGACATGAAGGCACCCGGTACACCATGACCCGTACAATCGGCAGCTACAATAATGTAGTTTTCATTTTTCTCACCAAACCAATGGAAATCACCAGATACAATATCTCTTGGCTTTAGATATACAAAACCATCCCAGTGTTGTCCAATACCTTGCATTTTCTCTTCCATATCCTGCGGTTTACCAAATACGGCAGTTTGCATTCTACGGGCATAGTTTACTGAGCTTTTTACTTTTTCATTATGTTGAGAAAGTAAAAGGGCTTGTTCTTTTACAAGTTCATTCTGACGGAGGATTTGCTCTCTATGACTTTTCATTTCGTGGTGTTGTTCACGAATTGTTCTAGAGGTTTCTTCTAGCTCGCTGTTTTTATCAAGAAGTTTAGAAGCTGCTTTTTCAGCATCTTTCTTTGCTCTTTCTAGTTCTTTAGTATTATGATTTAGAATAGCTTCAGATCTTTTCAATCTATTAAAGGCTTTTTCTAATTCATTATTCTTATCGGTTAATTCCGAAGATTGTTTTTCTACTTCTTTTGTTCTAATATTTACTTGTTCCTCTAGTTTATTTTGTTCTCTTCTACTTCTGTACATGTTAAATTGAACAATAATAATGGCAATAGTAACTGTACCAACAATGTACAGAACATAACTCCACCATTGTTTGTAGAAAGGAGTATAAACCGAGAATCTGTAAGAAAGTGGTCTACTCCACGAGAAGTTACCTGTTTTTCGTCCTCTAACTTCTAATGTATATGCAGAACCTGCTTCTAATTGATCTATAAGTAAACCTTCTTTTTCTTTTTCAAAGTTCATCCATTCATCTAATCCAGGGTATCCTAGAATACGCTTTTGGAAAGCGACATTTTCTGTAGGGTAAACAGGAATATGAAAATCAACTCTTAAATAACTATCAGAAGGGATATCAGCTTTAGCTTGTAATGAAAGTTTATCACCACCAACGTTTATAGTTTCAATAAAAGGTTTAGGAGTTTCTATTAGTATTTGTAAGTTGGCTGCAAAACCAATACCTCTTGATGTTGATATAAATAACCTACCAAACTCATCAATATGAAGTCCTCTTATATTTAGGTCAGCATCTGGCAATCCATCTTTTTTGGTATAAAGTAAATATTCATCGTGTTCGAAGTTATATCTAAGTAAACCAGATGTAGACGAAATCCATAATTGCTTCTCATTTGGATCAAGTGCTAAGGCATTATTTGTAATAGAAGTGAAATCACCTAAGTTCAAACGCTTCATTTTTTCATCAGAAAGTAATATTGTACCATAAGAAGTACCTAAGACAACATCATTATTTTTAAGAATAGCGATATCATTAGTTTGAATATTTCCTTCGAAATCAAAATTTAGATCTTCAGATAAGTTATCAAAAGCATTAATAACATCATTGTATTTAAATATTAACCCTTCTTTATTAGTACCACCTACATAGATATCTCCATCTTTTGTCGTTTTAATAACAATGGCTCTACTTGTAATACCTTGCTCTACACTATATATTTTTGGTTTATTATCCTTACCAATTTTAATAGCTCCTTGAATACCATCCTGACAAATCCAGAGGTTACCATCCTTATCTTGTTCTAAAATAAAAATAGCACCACCAATATGCGATAAATCAATTTTTCTAATTGGTTGTGCATTTCTCCATAGTTGCAGAACCCCTTCAGCATCAGAAGTCCAAACACCTTGGTCTGTTGGTAAGATTCTTAAGAATGAGTTTCCTGTAGAACCAATTTTCTCTTTATCCTTTAAATTAAACTGATCAAGAGAGTTTAAACCACCAAAATATAAGTTGTCACCATCGGTAAAATAGAGATCGTCTCCATTACCGTTGACGTGCTGAATATATGAGCTCGTTATACTTGTTGCAAATGAACTAAATGGAAGCTTTTGAAATAGTGATATACCTTTATCTCTAGCAACCCATAAGTCTAGATCATCATAGAGCATTGAGCTACCATTATAAACACCAATTTCTGGAGCTCTATGTATAGAAAAACCTTTATATGTTGATTCTAAACGATACATACCAGAAACCCATCCAGTGACAAAGTAAGAATCTGTGCCTATTTCTTGGATAAATGAAGCATCGAATTTTCTGCCAATTTGCTTTCTTGTTACTTTATTACCGTTAATAGTTACATAAGAAACTCCTTTTTTGGAGTCAGCAACTAAGAACGAAGACTTATTGTACCAAACGGCATGTTGTATTTCTGATAAACCGAATTTTTTAGAAACTAACTCAAAAGAATTTAAAGCTTCTGCATATCGATATACAGCTCCTGAGTGATGGAATGCATAAATTACTCCATCAGCATCTTCTACCATTGTAAATGATCTACTTTGGCTTTCTGCATTAAGCGTGAAATCATTAAAAATAGTTTCGAATTTACCATTTTTCTGGAGTTGAAAAATTTGGTAATTATCTGCAGCCCAAAGTCTACTTTTACGGTCTTCAAAAAGTAATTTACCGTAATTAAGTTTTCCTACAGTATTTTCAGTAGCACTCGATTTCAGTATCGTCTTAAACGAAACTTGATCTGGCTTACTAAAAATTCTCACAATTTCTTTATCAGTGATAGCATATAGAGAACCGTCCTTTCTTCTAAGGAGTTGCTTTATATAATTACTAGTTATTTTTTTATCTGTGTAGTCAATAAAATTACTTCCATTGTAACGGATAAGTCCGTCGTCACTACCGAGCCATAAATATCCAATAGAATCTTTGGCAATACTTTTTACATATCCAGCTTTAAGTCCGTTATCTTTAGAATAATGGGTACCTAAAATACTTTGTGAATAACTCTGCGAGCCAAGAAGTAGAAATAGAGATGTAATTAATAATCTAGTATAAAAAAAATTAGCTTGTACGTTCTTTATCATAACATGCAGTAAATAATACCTTTACCTTAGTAAGAGTCTTAGAATAGTAATTAAAAAATAAGACCATGTAATTAGTTGTATATTACTGTTTTTTATTAAAATAATCAAACTATTAACACATTACTTAAGGCAAATTGTAGTAAAATACAATTATCAAAATGCCTTAGTCTACTAATAATACAATTACGAATTTATAAGTAGTTAATGTTATTTGACTAACAATAAAATACAGAAACTAGAAGTCTTCAAATGTTATAACGCTGTTATTGTCTAATATAGTGTAAGTTGACACTATCTTTAAAGTTAATTTTTACATGGCGGTTGCCACTTATCTTAGAAAGGATTGGAGCAAGGTATAACCTAGCATTCTCTTTAGCTTTGGCTTCTAGTTGCATTTCTTTACCTGTTTGGCGGAGTTTTCTTTCTGCTTCTATGTAAAGTTTATTCATTGCTTCAGGACTGGCATAGTCAGAAGAATATATTTTTACTTCTTTAGGGTTTACACGTCCATCAATATGTAGATTGGGTAGGTCTATTATTACTGTGGAGTCTGCTATGCGAATATCACTTTGTTTTATTTCATTTAGATTGATGTAAGCAACTATTTCTCCACCAATTACAGCAAGAATTTTAGATTTAAAGTATTCACTAGCAATAGGAATATCTTCTAAATATTCATTTTCTTCAGAATATTCAGCAACATCTCTTACACGAGCTTTATATAATTCTAAGCGACCAAGCCCTTCTAATTCTTCAACAATTAACTGTTGATCATTAGTAGAGTCACTATAATTTTCTTCAAACAGATCCCACATTATATACGAAGCCATAAGTATAGCTAAGAATGTTAGAATTGACGTATGCAGTTTCGAGGACATATTGTTTCCTTTAGCGAGTTAGTATTACTTGTCAAAAATAGGTTTGATAATCCGAATTCACCAATAACCAATTGATTGACTTACAATTATTTGAATAATTTGTTTTAGTTAACTAAGAACACAATGATTTTTAAGTCAAATTAACAAAAATGCTAAAACTTTTAATTTCCTCACTTATTTCAAACCTTTTTAAAAGATCAATTTGTAGGTATGTAGAAATATGCTACTTTTGATAATTTCATATTAACCAAATTGTAGGTTTAAAAAGTAAAAGTGATCCGATGAAAGTATCAACTTCTGAACCATTTAAGTTAGTCTATTCTCTATTTGAGCATCAATATCTCGGGTATTTATTCGAGTCTTTTGTGGTACAATTAAATAGTGAAAATAAGCTTACACTTTTACATCAGAATATTTCGTCTAGAAATGCTCATGAGTTTAGCAGTAAGCTAGATGATATTGATTATGAGTTAATTCATTTAATGGATGATATTCAGCCGGAGTCTATTGCTCATAGATTTGGAAATAAGAAACGTCAGAAACCTAACATGTTCTTTCTTACTGTTTTTGATGAAAAGAAAGGTGATAAATTATTGCAAGAACGAATTCTTGAATTTGTAGAAGAACACCGTGTTAAAATGCTGAATAAGCTACAAAGTAAAATGGTTTTTGAGATGGGTAAAGATGGTAACCCTACCTATAAAACTATACGGGTTCAGAAAAATAAAGCGGATATTGTCTTTAGGTTTTGGAGAAATGAAGACCATACTAACTACCGTCCTTTTATGTATTATGATAATGAGAAGGTAGAGTTTCAATATAAAAATGCAGTAGTCCTTTCTAATAAGCCTGCGTGGTTATTATTAGAAGGTAAATTATATACTTTTAATGGAGAGGTTGATGGTAAAAAAATAAAACCATTCCTGTTTAAAAATTTCATTGCCGTTCCTAAAAAAATGGAGGCAAGTTATTATGAGAAATTCATCTCTCATTTAATAGAAGATTATCAAGTTAAAGCATCTGGATTTGATATAATTACTAAAGAAGATAAACCGTCAGCGTCAATTTTACTAAAAGAAATTAAAGGGCAAGAAGGATTGTTTGATAAAGATGATGCACCTGTTTTTGCAAGTGAAGTAGAGTTAAGATTAATGTATCACTATAATGGTGATACTGTAGATGCTTCTACTATCGGAAAAAGAAGCCAGGTGACACTAGAACATATTGAAGAAAACGATGATTTCATTTTTACTAAAACAAGAAGAGATCAAAGATTCGAAAAAGATATCCGTAATCATGTCATTGATTTAGATTTAGATATTGCAAAAAAAGGATTTGTGGTTTTACCTAAAAACGATGCGTTTTCTTGGATATCAACAAATTCTGATAAATTAAATGCGTTAAATATTGAGATCACTCAAGGAGAAGATTTAGATAAAATCTATTTTATTGGGCAATCTACAATCAACTTAGAAGTTTCTGAAGATAGAGATTGGTTTGATATAAAAACTAAAGTAGTTTTTGGAGAGTTTGAAATTCCATTCATCAAAATCAGAAAATTAATAGTTTCAGGGAGGCATGAATTTGAGCTACCAAACGGAGAAATTGCTGTAATACCTAATGTATGGTTTACACAATACCAAGAGTTGTTTTATTTCTTAGATAATGATAGCGAGACACCTCGTTTACATAAACATCATTTAGCTTTAGTTCAAGAATTACAAGAAGGTTCTTTAGCAAAAGTAAGTTTAAATAAGAAGCTAGAACGTTTAAATGATTTTGAAACTATTGAAGATTATGAACTTCCAAAGTCATTTAAAGGGAAATTAAGACCTTATCAGAAGGCAGGGTACAACTGGATGCGTTTCTTATCAGAATATAATTTTGGTGGGTGTTTAGCTGATGATATGGGACTTGGTAAAACAGTACAAACATTAGCAATTTTAGAAAATGAGCGTGTTTCAGAAAATGGAACTTCTCTTTTAATTATGCCAACATCATTGGTATACAATTGGGAGATGGAAGCGAAGAAGTTTACGCCTAAAATTAAGATTCTTAATTATACAGGAACAAACCGTTCTAAAAATCCCGAAAATTTTGGTTGGTACGATATAGTAATTACCTCTTACGGAACAGCTAGAATAGATGCAGAGATATTATCTAGCTATTATTTTAATTACATAGTACTTGATGAAGCTCAAACTATAAAGAACCCAAATTCTAATATTACAAAGGCTGTAAATAAGCTAAAAAGTAGAAAAAGATTACTATTGTCAGGTACTCCAATTGAGAATACTACAATGGATTTATGGTCGCAGATGAATTTTGCAAATGAAGGTCTTTTAGGTGGACAAAACTTCTTTAAAAAGGAATTTCTAACACCAATTGAGCGTAAAAAAGATGAAGCGAAATATGCTAAACTTTATCGTTTGATTAAGCCTTTCATTATGCGTAGGCATAAATCTCAGGTAGCATCAGAATTACCTGAAAAAATTGAGAAGGTGATGTACGTTGATATGACTCCTGAACAGAAAGTGAAGTATGAAGAAGTAAAATCGTCTTATAGAAACGAGATTTTAGAACATATAGAAACTACAGGTGTAAAAGGATCTCAATTTATGCTCCTTAAAGGGCTTACAGAACTACGTCAGCTTGCAAACCACCCTAGGTTAACAGAAGAAAGCTACAAACATTCTGCAGGTAAATTTGAAGAGGTAATCAGAACTTTAGAGAATGCAACACAGGAAGGACACAAAATTTTAGTGTTTAGCCAGTTTGTAAAGCACCTTACTATTTTTAGAAAAGAGCTTGATAGTAAGAAAATAAAATATTCTTATTTAGATGGAGGGACAAAAGATAGAAAAGCAGAAGTAGACAAATTTCAGAACGATAAAGATGTTCAAGTTTTCCTTATTTCATTAAAAGCTGGAGGCTTAGGTTTAAACCTTACTGCAGCAGATTATGTGTTTATCCTAGATCCGTGGTGGAACCCTGCTATAGAAGCACAGGCAATAGATAGAGCACATAGAATTGGACAGGAGAATAAAGTACTTGTATATAAATTTATAACAAGAGGAACGGTAGAAGAGAAAATATTGGCTTTGCAGCAGAGTAAGAAAGAGCTTGCTGATAATTTAATTACCACAGAAGAGAGTTTTATGAAGAAATTAACGCAAGATGATATTAGTACTTTACTAACCTAAAATAATTTTTAAATTTAAAAGGTTGATACTATTGCATTTAGTGCTATTTGTAGATGTTTTATCTACTTTTTATGAAAATAATATTGTGAAATTAAAAAATGTACTTACCTTTGCATCGCAAGTCAGATCGATTTGCTCCTTCGAATCCCCCAGGTACGGAAGTAAGCAAGGGTAAGTAGTTGAGCGATGCGTTTCTGGCTTGTTTTTTTATGTCAAAAAATTGATAAAAAGGTCATCAAATAATTAAATTTGATGACCTTTTATGCGTTTAACAGGAAATGCGATTTTCAACATCGCTTTAATATTCTGGGTAGAGAAGCATATTGTCTATAAAAACCAACTAGTAAGTATCTTTATGTATATCTTTTGATTGGATTAAATGATTTCCTTCAAAAAGATTAGTGATCATTTTTACAAATGAAGAGTGCCCAATTACGAAATATTGAAAATCAGTCAACTGAAATAACTTTGTTTGAATACTTAAAGGAGTTAAGCTACTAAGATTATCACATTTAGAAACATCAATGTTATTAAAATGTTCTTTCAATAATGTTTCATGAAAAGTAGGTGTCGACTTTTTACTTTTCATCCAAAACAAATAGATGGGGTTTTTAAACCTCTTATTTTTTAACTCTTGTAGTATAGGAAATGCTTTATGTATATGATCTTCATCTATAAATATAGCAAAACCCTTATTGTAATTGTATGAGAAATTATCAGGCTGACTATTATTTTTATTGTAATTATTTAGGACTTCATATCTTTCAATTAGGTCTGGATTGTGTAAATCTGTAAACATATCTTTTACGGTTGAGAGAAAGTTAATTACAATTTAAATTCGGGTATTTTAAGGTGATATTATTACATCACTTTAAATTAATCACAAGGCTAGTAACATGAGTATTTGCTGTAGAAAAAGACACTTCAGAATATTTTGGAGCTATTAGTTTTCCAAATTTATTATTAGAATACCCATATTTTTCGATAGGCATACCAATAATGTTAGTGGTTATTTTATTATTACTGTCTTCATCATGGTATGCAGAAATAGCATAAGTCCCACAAGGAATTTCATTAAAAGAAATAGTTAAATTTCTACCATTAGGTTTTAAAATAACTTTACGATAATGGTTCGTGTTTATTGTATATGTCTCTTCGCTATTATATAATACCACTACAATTTCCCCTTTAGAATTTTCAATACCATCAAGCATTAAATTTATTGTAGAGGTTTGTGAAGGTGTAAACATACACGACCAAAAATATAGGATAAACAGATGAAACATAAATACATTATTTTGTTTAACTGATAATGCAATTTATATAATCATTCTGAGACCTTAAACTGAATTGTTGTCAATGGGATTGAATGGTATTTAAAACCTTATTTTTGAGCTTTAAATGAATATTTTGGGATGAATGGGACGGGTGAAGAAGTAGATTTTACTTATAAATAGCTATTAAATCTTTAGAAAAACCTCTAGAAACGGGTATTGTAAATGTGAGGTTTCTAAGATGTAACTCATAATTTCTAGCATTGCCACTAACCTTTTCAATTTGATCAAAGTTTGCTATAAATGATCTATGGCAATGATGAATATTGTTAAGCTCGTTTACTTGTTCAAATGCTTTTTTTAAAGGATACCTTATAACACTTTTGTTTAGTTTGCCATCTATGAAAAAGAAAACTTCAAGGTAATTTCCCTCAGATTTTATACATAGGAAATTAAGCTGATTTAGGGGGATACTATTGTTGTCTGCTAAAAAATCAATTTGTGGTATTATATCATTTTCTTGCTTCTCTTCTTCAATTTCTAAATCAGTATGTATTTGTTTTGTTATATTTCCTGCTTTAGACTCGTTGACTTTTCTTAATGTTTTTTCTGTAAAAATTAAAAAAATGACTGTAGGAAAAATACCAACAGAAAATGTGATACCAATAAATTTTAAGAAAGAGTGTTTTAAAGAGATAACCTCTTGGCCAATTGTAGCTGTGTAATACCAGTTACCTACAGATATTATCAAAATTATAAAAGAAGTATAAAGAGCCGCTTTTTTGACAGTCCACTTGTCTGGATTAAAAGTGTTTTTAAAAAGGAGAGGAAGGCCAAAGAAAGAAAACGCAACACAACTAAACGTAATTAGAGCATATCCTCCAATAAATAGAGGCTTGTAAAATTGAACTTCATTAATTCCGAATGGCTGGAAAATATAGAGGAATACAAATACAAAAAAGCCAAAAGAGAAAGAAGAAATAAATTTTACCTTATTACTTTGTAAAAGAGGGAATGGAGCGTTTAAGTTGTTCATAAACATTACTTTAGCAGTAAGTATAGCCTTGCATATATATTTATAACCATAAATATATAAAAAAGTTGCAATCCCAATCATTTAGATTAAAATTACAACTTTCTTATTCTTATTTAGAAGATGAAATTTGTTTTTAGAATTCCATATCTGTTATAAATCTGACTTCCAGAATTATCCATGTCTAGTAAACCTAAGTTGCCTTCTCCAATAATTTCAACATGCTTTCCAAACCTGAATCCTACCCCACATCGTACGGCTATATCAGACCTCTTAAAAGGCTTAGATTTGTCTTTGTTAGAAAGACTAATACTTTCTTCTGTAACATTAGTATATATCGTAGAGTTTAATCTGTGTGTATATACTACTCCAACTTCACCAACTACGGCAAGCCATTTGAAAATAGGTAGTATTGGATTTATAGTGATAGGAAAAGAGATATTCGATTCTTTTAATTTATAATTATTTTCTACTGTATTTAGTGCTTTAAATGCTGTCTGAAGTTGATTAAATTCAACACCCATATTTAAAAAGAAATAATTAGAAAAATAAGTACTATAATGTAAACCTAGAGTCACTCCTGGTTTTACATATATATCAGATGTTGCGTTAGAATAGTCTGGCAAACTAGCTGTAGTACCAAAAGAAAAAATACCTTTATCCCAGTAATCGATTTTATACTTTTTATTATATTTCTGGGCATGTGTTGATAGTGAGGTAATTAAGAAAATACAAAAAGTTAGATTGATAATTTGTTTCATTGTTTTTGGGAAATTTAGTCTTTGAAATGATATTTTATTAGATATCCGAATTTAGATATAAATCAGAGTATACAAAAAGAGCAGCAAAATGTTTTGCTGCTCTTTTTGTGAATAATTTCTAAGTTGAATTATTTCATCTTTTTCTTTTTACTAAAATCAAATGCCTTACTAAACATTACACCCCAAAACCATTGTCCAGAAGAAGTAACACCAGTTTCAACTCCAATTTGAGCTTTTAACTTTGGTAAGTTATAATATACATCAAACCAATAGGATTGGCTCCATGATGAGAATGTATCTGCAGGAACTTCAGAAGTACCGGTACCATCTCTAAGTGTTTCATGTTGGTTTAGTGTCCATCCTATAGCAAAATCCCATCTACCACCAGGAGCCCAATAATAACCGTTTGTGAACGAGTAATTATTAAGATCAGAGGTAACATCTTTATTAAAAACTAAATAGGGTAAGAACTCTCCAAATAGGTGACCATAACCTAAAGAAAGAGATACATTTTCTTCTGCAAAATCTTGGTAACCTACACGGACGTTTAATAAATTAGTATCATCAATATTTTGCCATATCGATAATTGTTGAACACCACCCATTCCGTAGTAGTATTGTAAACTTGTTTGTGCTTGAACATTGTTTGAGTAGACCCCCAAAACAACCATGCAGAAAATAAGTAGTAGCTTTTTCACGTAAAGTAGTTTAAATATTGATAATGTTTTTTTACAAACAATAATAAGATCGTGTTAATTACCTGTTTGTATACGAACAAATGTAGTTGTAGGTCTAATAGAATTTGTGTTTAAATACTTAATGACTGATAACATAAACAACTGTTATATTTGAAAATGTAAAAGAGCTCCTCTAAATATTTAAAAAATATTAAAGGAGCTCTTTTTATTACGAATTTGATAATGATACGGGATGTTATTCCATATAAATATCTAATAGCCCATTAGGGATATCAGTATTAAGTATTTTATTATCTAACTCAGCAGTAAGGATAATATCATCACTAATAGGGATAAGTACTTCTTTACCTTTGTAATTCATTTCAAGAAGATCTTGAGCAGAGTTTGTATAAATTTTACCTACAGTTCCTAGCTCTCCAAGGTTCTTATCTACTATTGTAAAATCAACAATATCGTGATAGTAGAATTGTCCTTCTGGTAGTTTAGGCAAAGCAGACATTGGAAGAAACAATTGAGCATCTTTTAATGCTTCAGCATCTTCTATAGAATCTATTTCTTCAAACTTAGCAATGTATCTATTGTTATGAAGCGATAGGTATTCTAAAAAGAAAGGAACTAGGCTACCTCTTCTTTCAATAAATACAGCATCGATACCTTCATACTTAGACGGTTCATCAACATCAAGAAAGAACAATACCTCTCCTTTTAATCCGTGAGTTTTTGTAATCTTACCAAACTCAAAACAATCATCTTTATGCATAATTCTAGAATATAATCTTAATCAATAGGCCTTTTTTACTTCTCCGTCATTAACAGTGTTAATAACTGAAGTTTCATATCTGCCTTTTCACTTTCTGATAGTTGATCTAATTCATCAACTTCTTGTACCATTTGTTGTGCTAAAGAAACGGCCTCTTCTGTAGAGCGTTTTTTATTTAATAACCTTATGCCATTAAAACGAGCACTTTCTAAATACAAACCATTTTCTAATAACTTCTTTTTTAATGCAGTAGCATATGCACTAGAGATAGTATTAGAATGTAAGCGCAAAGAAACACGTTCTTTTCCTAAATCCTCATACGGATACATTTCTATTAACGTTTGTGCTGTTTCTTTTGCAATAGAACTTACAGATTCCTGAATATCAGAAAGTCCGTACTGTGCTTTTGCAGCATCTTCTACTTTCCAACGTAATTCTATACTCACTTCTAATTGAACACCATCTTTTGCAAAAGTAGCCCAAGGGCCAACCATATTTACATGGTCTTTTAAAGAAACTCTTTTTACAGATCTAAATGGATGTGACCAATAAAACCCAGCAACATCAATAGTACCTTTATATTTTCCCATTAAGGAAAGCAATACACCTTCTCCTTGATGAGTAACAAAATAGCCTCTAATTAAAACGAGGTCGATAAAAAGGATAAGCATAGATACCGCACCTAAATCGGGCAATGAAAGTACATACCCAGCTAAACCGAATAAGGCAGCTTGGAGTACAATCATAATGTATCCAGAAAATCCTTTGATATATTTATCAGTCATTTTTTATTTGTTGTATTGGTTCATTGTTCTTGCTAGACCGATAGAGCAGAAAGATAGAGACATCTCTGCAGATTTTTCAATTAATGTATCAAGATCAATTTTTTCATCTTCAGAAAACTCACCTAATACAAAATCAACTTGTTTACCTTTAGAGTAATTATCACCAATACCAAAACGTAATCTTGGGTAAGCAGAAGATTGTAACTGAGCTTCTATATCTTTAAGCCCATTATGTCCGGCAGCTCCACCTTTACCTTTCATTCTTAAAGTTGTGTAAGGAAGTGCAAGATCATCTACAATAACCAGAATATTTTCTGCTTTTATTTTTAATTGATTTGCCCAGTACTTTAAAGCCTTACCACTTAAGTTCATAAACGTAGTAGGTTTAATTACTGTAATACTTCTGCCTTTATGTTTAAAATCTGTAACATAAGCCAATCGATCCATTGTAAAAGATGCACCATTTTCTTTTGCTAAATGGTCTGCAACCATAAAACCAATATTATGTCTGGTATTTGCATATTCAGGTCCGATATTACCAAGGCCTACAATCAAATATTTCATATTCTAAATCTGTCTAAATATAATTTTTGCAAAGATAACTTATTTCTTTAGTTGAGTATCTTTTAGGTACTGCATCTTTTAAAACAATCCAAGAGTAACTCAGAACTATTAACAACAACTTTAATATAAAGCGAGTACTAATGCCTTATGATTTAGCTCAACCTGAAGTATTCTTAATTTTCCATCACTTAGGTAGGGAAAAGAATACAAGTAAGCATCTTCTGTTTTACTGAGGTGAATTTTTTGAATATTACTATTTAAAGCATAATCATTTTTAATATTATAATGATAAGCATCCCATAAACTTTTCTCAATCTCATTAGATGGACTAGCACAGGCTATCCATACTTTATTTAAAAATTGAGATACACTATCAGGCATCGAAGTTAGTGCAATTGTTCCGCAAGGTGTTTCTTGATTAAAACTAGTACTTATTGTAGTACCAATAGCATAACCTTTCTCCACAATGTTAGGCTCTTTTATACGCTTTATTTTACGTTCCTTAATCTGCTTATTTACACTAGTTGAATTAATTTTCTCCGAAGTTTTTAAGCCACAGCTAAAAAATAGACCAATAACTAAAACAAATAGAGAAAATTGTTTAGAGATTTTTTTCATTTTTATAAAGACAGGATTTCATTTTATAAATTGCACATCAAAATTAAGTGTTTAGTACCTCTAATTAAAATTAAGAAGACAATGAATTTGTTTTATAGAGAAATTGGTGAAAAAGGAAATACTCCTTTCTTAATATTTCATGGTTTATTTGGACAGTGTGATAATTGGATGACTTTAGGGAAAGTGTTGTCAGAAAAATTTCATGTATACATGATAGACCAACGTAATCATGGGCAGTCTCCACACAGCGAAGACTTTTCTTATCAATTTCTAGCAGATGATATTAAAGATTTTATTGAACAACATGAGATAGAAAAACCAATTGTATTAGGACATTCTATGGGAGGCAAGGCTGTAATGCAATTTGCAGCAAATTACCCTTCAATGTTAAGTAGAATGATTATAGTAGATATTGCACCTCGTTTTTATCCTGTACATCATCAAGTTATTTTAGAAGGGTTAAATGCACTACCTATAACAACCATTAAAACGAGAGGAGAAGCAGATAAAGCATTGGCTGAATATATTCCAAATTTTGGAGAACGTTCTTTCTTACTTAAAAATATATATCGTAAAAAAGAAGGTGGTTTTGCTTGGCGACCAAACTTAAAAGTAATTACAGAAAATATTGAAGAAGTAGGAAAAGCATTAGAATCAAATCATTTAATTGAGGTACCTACTTTGTTTATTGGAGGAAGTAGTTCTAATTATATTCAAGAAGCTGACCAAAAAGAAATTAATGAAAAATTTGCCTCTGTACATATTGTTATGATAGATGGGGCAGGACATTGGGTACATGCTGAAAAACCAAAAGAATTATTAGAAGCAATAAATAAGTTTGTTTTTTAATTTTTTAAAGTTTTTATTGTACTTTTAAGCGTAGATAAGACAGTAAACGAAATTAACCCTTTAGTATGAACTCTACAGAAGATTTTATACCATATATACCAGACAATATTTCTGATGAAGAAATGTTACTTTGTTCTAAGAAATATTACTCTAAAATTAATAAAAGACGATCATTAAGAGAGTTTTCAGATAAACAGGTTCCTAAGGAGGTTATAGAGAATGTTATTAGAGCTGCAAGCTGTGCACCTTCGGGAGCAAATAAACAACCATGGATGTTCTGTGCTGTTTCTTCAGCTGAGGTAAAGAAAAATATTAGAAAGGCTGCTGAAAAGGAAGAGTATGAAGGTTATCACGGAAGAATGAGTGATGAGTGGATTGAAGACTTAAGGCAGTTTGGAACAGATTGGCACAAAGAGTTTTTAGAAACAGCTCCTTGGTTAATTGTAGTTTTTAAGCAGGTATATAATATAGATGATGAAGGAATTCGTCATAATAATTATTACGTAAATGAATCTGTAGGATTAGCTACAGGGTTTCTTCTAAATGCAATTCATGAGGTAGGGTTGGTTGCTTTAACGCACACACCATCTCCAATGAACTTTTTAGTAAAGGAACTCAATAGACCTGCAAACGAACGCCCTTTCTTATTAATACCTGTAGGCTATCCGAAAGAGAATTCAAAAGTGCCTAATATTGATAGGAAATCTTTGAAAGAAATATCTGAGTGGTATTAATTATTTAGATTTTAGATATATAATAAGCTGTAAAACTAATTACTATTGGTTTTACAGCTTTTTTTGTTTTCTATTAAAATCTTATCATAGATCAATTTTAATTGTTTCAATTCAAACTAAATTTGCAACATACAGAATTAGAGAATAGGTTGATAACTCTTCTATCAATCAAAAACATTAAAATTATGAACCAGAAAACAACAAAATATTTTTTCCTTATTGCAGGAATTGCTACCCTATTAGGGAGTTTACCAGTTATGATTGCCCCAAGATTGGCAACTTTAGAATTATTTAATTTTACAGCAAATATTCCAGAGAATTATATGCCATTAATTAGACATTGGGGAGTTATGGCAGTGGGTTTAGGTGCTTTATTAATTTATGCAAGTTTTAATTCAACTGTCCGTTTTTCGGTTGCGTTATTCTCAACAGCATCAAAATTATATATTATAGGATGTTCATTATGGTATTTAACAAGTGATTTTAATGCTATATCAATTTCTGAATATGGTGTACATGCAAATTATACGCTTTTAATAGTACTAGAAGCACTACTTGCTATTGGAGGAATTATCTATCTGATAAAACCTTCTTCAGATACATCAAGTCAAATATCTTAATTAAAAATACGCATCCTTTTAAATACTACAATTATGAACGAGAAAGTAACAAAATATTATTTTTGGATTACTGGTTTAATTACTGCTTTAGGTAATGTTCCTATGATTTTAAATCCTATTTCGGGTACAGATACGGTTTTACATTTAGATATGCTTAATATACCTTTTGCAGCACCATTGTTTGGACATTGGGCTATGATGGTAAGTTGTATAGGAGTTTATCTTTTTATGGCAGGTACTAAAAAGAAATATAGAAAGTCTGCAGTTATATATTCTAATTTTGAAAAAGGTATAATGGCCTTAACAGGATGGGGATTAATGCTTACGTCACCAGATATAACTTTAATGCATTATTTACCAATGACAATTGCAGATACATTGTTTACAATTGGTGGTTTTATCTATCTATTTTCTGCACAAAAACAAAAAGACCAGGTGGCAGAGTTGTCTGTAGCTTAAGTATTGATATAAAACTATATTTCGTTTAAATAAAAAGAGTTGATAGATTTAAATTTCTATCAACTCTTTTCTTTTTATCTATACATATAATAAACGGTAGATTTTTTCTTGAAAGCTACTTCATCTTTCCTCCAATAATCTTTTATACTATCAAACGTATAATTTTGTGTAAATCGAGTTCTTATCTGATCACTTCCACAAACTTTATCAAACATACCAAACCTGTTTTCTTTCCCTTTAAAAAGATCTTTATTAGGATAAAGCTGATGGTGGACTGCTAAAGCTTGGAATTGAATTTCTGATAATCTTACTGTAGAAAAATTAGTGATATAAACTTGTACACCATGTAATTTCATTCCTTTTTTATCTTTGTAATAAGGAGTAAATGATATAGGTCTGAAGTGTACACCATCTAAATTTAACTTATTAAGTGCCTCTGCATATTTTAAACCATCAATCCATTCTGCACCTAATAAACTAAAAGGTAAGGTATAACCAATACCGATAAAGCTAGCTTCAAGTTCTCCAATAATTCCTGTGGCAGGGTAAAGCTCTGCAATTTCTTGAAAAGGAATATGCGGTGAAGTAGGTACCCATTCTCTTCCAGTATCTTTAAACCTCATATTACGTTTCCAACCTTTCATTGGAACAACGGATAATTTGCATTGTGCTTTATTTTTTAACCACCCTTCATAGTTCATCATGTAAGCTAATTCTCCAACTGTCATTCCGTAGATATAAGGAATTGGAAACTGACTTACAAAAGAGAAGAAGTTAGGTTCTACAATGTTACCTTCAATCTTATTTCCTCCTAAAGGATTTGGACGGTCTAGTACTATTACTTCTTTATTATTTTCTGCTGCAGCCTCCATAACAAGACCTAGTGTACTAATAAAAGTATATGATCTGACGCCAATATCTTGGATGTCATACACAATAACATCCACATTTTGAAGCATTTCTGGAGTTGGCTTTCTGGTTTTACCATATAAGGAGTAAACCGTTAACCCAGTTATTTTATCAATATAACTATTTACATGTGCTCCTGCGTCTGTATCTCCTCTAGCGCCATGTTCTGGCCCATAAAGAGCAGTAAGTTGAACATTTGGGGCTTGATGTAAAATATCAATAGTAGAAGTGAAATTATGATCAACACCTGTTGGGTTAGTTACCAAGCCAACTCTTTTTCCTTCTAAAGATTTAAAATTTTTATCTCGAAGAACTTCTATACCAACTTTTACTGTTGGGATACTATCATTCGCTTCAGACGATAAAATAAAAGTAAAAAACAGGAGTAATGTTAGTACCGAATATCTGACGAGTAAGCTGCTGTAATCTACTTTCTTTGTAATTATGTTCATTATAAGAGGATTATGAATGTAATGCATTAAAAAAAAATGGGTAACAACAAATTACAAGAATATCAGCTAAAAAAAAAGCGTCTGAAATTTCTTTCAGACGCTCAATAATTTAATCATCGCACACTTTAAAAGTGTTTTTAGATGAAGTGGTAACGTACAAACGCTTCCATTGCTTCATACTCAGATAAACCTAATTGGTTATATAATTTTGCAGTTCCAGCATTACGCTCTTCGGCACGTTGCCAGAATTCACGATCATCTGTACCTTGGAATACTACACCATCTTTTTGAGACTCGTGGAAGAAAATTGCTTTACGCTTTTTCAATACTTGCTCAGGAGACATTGGTACTGCCATTTCGATTTCGTCGATTGGCCATTCGTGCCATGCACCTCTGTATAACCAACACCAACAGTTTTTCATGTACTCTTCGGTTTTCAACTCTTCAAGAGCTGCGAAGATAGCATCTAAACATACACGGTGTGTACCATGTGGATCGGCTAAATCACCTGCTGCATAAATTTGCTCAGGCTTTAATTCGGTCAATAAATTTTTGATAATTTCAATATCAGCTGTTCCTACAGGGTTCTTACGAACTTTACCTGTTTCATAGAATGGTAAATCTAAGAAGTGAACATTACTTACAGGAATACCTGTGTAACGACAAGCTGCAATTGATTCATCACGACGAATTTGACCTTTCATCTGACGTACTGCTAGAGAGTCAATATCTCCTTCTTCTTTAGCATCTAAGAAACCAGTGATTTCTTTTAACTTAGAACGAGATTCTGCAGAATCAAACTCAAAAGTTTTCATCATAGACTGTGTAAATGTAGCATATCTACGTGCATCATCGTCAGAAACGGCAATGTTACCAGAAGTTTGGTAAGCTACATGTACTTCGTGTCCTTGGTCTACTAAACGTTGGAACGTTCCTCCCATAGAAATAACATCGTCATCTGGGTGAGGAGAGAAGATAATTACACGTTTTTTAGCAGGCTCTGCTCTTTCTGGACGTTGCGTATCGTCTGCATTAGGCTTTCCTCCTGGCCATCCAGAAATAGTATGTTGCAACATATTGAATACCTCAATATTCAAATCGTATGCAGAACCTTTAGTGGAAAGAACGCTATCTAAACCGCTCTCTAAATAATCTTTGTTTGTTAGTTTAAGTACTGGTTTGCCTGTTTTGTAAGCCAGCCAAACAACAGCTTTTTTAATCATTGCTTCTGTCCATTCTACCTCACGTACTAACCAAGGAGTTGTAATACGCGTTAAGTTTTCAGTAGCACCTTCATCGATGTAAACAGAAACGTTATCGTGTTTTTGAAGGAATGTTGCAGGTACTTGCATAGAGATATCACCCTCTACCATTTTCTTAACGATAGGTGCTTTTCCAGAACCCCAAGCCATCATTATAATACGACCCGCTTGCATAATAGGCTTAACACCCATTGTAATTGCACGCTTAGGTACGTTATCAAGACCACCAAAAGAAGGGGCAGCATCTATACGTGTAACAGCATCTAAAGTTACTATACGCGTACGGCTATTTTCTGTAGAACCTGGTTCGTTAAAACCAATATGACCTGTACGGCCAATACCTAAAACTTGAATATCTAAACCACCTGCAGCAGCAATTTTAGCTTCGTAGTCTTGGCAAAACGAATACACGTTTTCCATTGCTACAGTACCGTCAGGAATATGAATGTTTTTATCTTGAATATCAATATGATCGAATAAATTTTCCTTCATGAAACGTACATAAGAATGTACAGAATCAGGTTGCATAGGATAATACTCGTCAAGGTTGAAAGTAATTACATTTTTGAATGATAAACCATCTTCTTTATGTAAACGAATTAATTCATCGTATACTTTTAAAGGTGATGAACCAGTAGCTAAACCTAGAACGGCATTTTCTCCTTTAGAAGCTTTATCACGAATAAGATCCGCAATTTCGTGAGCAATAACGATAGATGCTTCAGCACTAGTACCAAAAGACAAAGTTTGAAGGCGTTCAAACTCTCTGTCTGTCATAATTTGCTGGTTCAACAATGTAGTGTTCATATTCTTATAATTATTCGTTAAGTGATCAATCGGACTTAATAACTTGTCATCAAATCCGTCACATAAATGACTTTTTATACTTATTTGATGCACAATATTATTAATACGTGTACTTTATACATAATAATTTCGACGCATTACAATAATACCTAGATAAACGGCATATATCGGCATTAGGGTGCTTAATCAGTCAGAATAATTGATAATTTTCAAGATTATTAACGCTAACCTTGCCTGTTTGTTTATATTAAATAATAAAAGTTATAAATTAAGTTTAAAAAAATGAGTTTATTTCTTCTATTATACTAAGTTATTTTAAATCAGTTAGTAAGCAGATGTGAATCTATTTCACTTTCTTCTTTTTAGTTGCTTTTTTATCAACAAATAATGTTTTTCTACCGTGTTTAGAACAAATAGGACACTCTTTTGGATCATGTCTTTGTGCAGAACAGTACTCTCTACCAAAGTAAATGATCTGTAAGTGCAAATCATTCCAATCTTTTTCATCAAAAAGACGTTTAGCATCTTTTTCTGTCTGTTCAACGTTTTTCCCGTTTGTTAATCCCCATCTATACATTAATCTGTGAATATGTGTATCAACAGGAAAAGCAGGGACACCAAAAGCTTGTGACATTACTACAGATGCAGTTTTATGACCAACGGCAGGGAAAGATTCTAAATCTTTAAAATTAGCAGGAACTTCACCGTTAAAATTGTCGACTATACTATTAGACATGCCATGTATTCCTTTAGATTTCATTGGCGAAAGTCCACAAGGTCTAATAATATCTCTTATTTCTTCTACGCTGAGTTTAGCCATATCGTAGGGATTATCAGCTTTAGCAAAAAGTAAAGGTGTAATTTTATTTACTCTTTCATCTGTACATTGTGCCGATAGTGCAACAGCAACTAATAGGGTAAATGGGTCTTTATGATCCAAAGGAATTGGAGGATTTGGATATAACTCCTGTAATGTTTTAACAATGTCTTGTACCTTTTCTTGCTTATTCATGATGAAAAAATAATGGATGTATCAAAAAAGCAATTTACAAAGAGCAAGAATTAATTATTACTTTTTAGTCATAAAATTTAGAGTTCTTTATAGTAATAATTGATCAACCTTATTACTTAACTGTCCTATCTTAGTTATTGACTATGATTGTAGGTTTTTAGGGTGTTATTTGATGTGAAAAGTAATGAAGCACCTAAAAATCAGAAGCTATTTTAATTTTTGTGAAAAAATTCGATAATAATTTTTGATATAATCGAGGTCATTTGTTAATTAACAAGATGTATTCAATCTAAATCATTAATGTTTTTTACTAAACTCTTATTAATCTGATACTAAATAGTGTTGTAGTGTTTATTAAACTCATTTTTTTGAATATATTTATTAAGTAAATGAGGGTAAGTGTTGTCCTCTTTAAGTCGAATAAGTAATAGATAAATGGAATTCGATCAAATAGAAGAAGAAGAACTTATTAACCTAGTGAAAGGCGGTGACCGATTAGCATGGGAATATATAACTAAAGAATATTACCAAGCCATTCTAAATTTTATAAATGGAATGGTAAGGGATTGGGAAACAGCCGAAGAGTTAGTTCAGGATATTTTTGTTAATTTCTGGACAAAAAGAGAAGGCTTAAATATTAATTTATCATTAAAGGCGTATTTATATAGAGCGGCACGAAACCATACGCTTAACTTCTTAAAAAGAAGAAACTTTGAGCGTGAGTATCAAAAAGGTGTTGCGGAGACTATGATAATTTCTTCTAATGATACAGAAGATGCTTATCATTTTTCTGAATTAGAGAAGCGTTTAAATACTGCAATTGATGGATTACCTGATAAAATGAAGGAAATCTTTAAGATGAGCAGATTTGAAGATCTAACATATAAAGAAATTGCAGATGCATTAGATGTACCCGTTAGGACGGTACATTATCAAATTGGATTGGCATTAAAACAACTAAGAGAGCAGTTAAAAGGGTTTGTTGATCCTAACTTAATGGCTGTAAGTGGGGGCATTGTTATCGGCTTGATAATTCATGTCTTAATTACAGGGAATTTTTTTTAGAATATTTTTGTCCACCAATACTATACAGTTGTCTGTAATATAGAAAGATCATTACGATGACGATTCTACTGTGGAATAAAAAAATAGGACAGACTTATGCATAGTATATGATAAGCTCCTAAGAAATAAAGATAATAACGAGTAACATTTTATCCGACACATTATGGATAAGGAAATTAACATTGATTGGACGCTGATTGCTAGATGTCTTGATGGTGATAATGAGGCTGTTGAAACGGCTAAAAAAATTGCTACCACTGACACGACATTTAAAGGCGTTCTATCTGAAGCGACAGCAATTTGGAAGCAATCCAATGCTATAGGTCAAGAAAAACAGCATCGTGTAGATGTAAAATTCTTAGACGATAAAGTAGGTGAGATTTGGCAAAAGATTTTGGAAGTAGAGTCTGAAGAGACTTCAATTGCAGTATCTTTATCTAATCAGGCTGAAAGTGTAGAAAAAGAGGTAGTAAATATCTGGAATGCATCGGAGCAATTAGGAAAGAAGCAAAAACGTAATGTTGATGCTACTGAAATGAATGCTGCAATGGCCAAAATGCTACTTCGCATGAATATTTCTGAAGAGGAAGAAAAGGCAACAAAAGAGGTTGAACTTCCTAAGCCAACATTGAAAGTATCTAAACCTGCTGCAAAAACAGGTACAGTAGAACGTTCTATGTGGAGTTTCCAAAGAAGTATTGCAGCAGCAGTAGCAATATTGTTAACTGTAGGTTTATCTACTTTTTACTATTTTGGATCTGGAGCAGACCAAATTACTTTAGAGGCAACAAATGCTATGGCATCAGTTGAGTTACCAGACGGTACTCAAGTGTGGTTAAATAAAAACAGTGCTTTAACATACCCTAAAGATTTTGGAGAAGGAGATAGAGTAGTCTCTTTAAAAGGTGATGCCTTTTTTGAAGTAGAAAGAGATGAAAAACATCCATTTTCTATTATCACTTCTGAGGCAACAACAACTGTTTTAGGAACATCTTTCCATTTAACACAAGATCAAGTAGATGTTGTTACTGGTAAAGTTCGTTTTGAAGACAAATCTTCTGGAGATTATGTTGTTTTGGTAAAAAATCAGAAAGGATATTTTGAAGGAGGAGAAGTTTTAAAAGGAGAAAGTAATGAGTTAAATGCAGCTAATTTGATGCAATCTCATTTATCTTTTAACGGACAAACTTTAGACGAAACTGTTCAGGTACTTTCTAAAGCATACCATAAAACAATTCTTATTAAGAATGAAGCGTTAAAAAGTAGAAAATTCTCTGGTACATTCGAAGATAAGTCTTTTGATGTAGTGATGGAATTAATGTCTGAAGCAGTAGGCTTTAGTTATTCGACAGACGATAACGGAACAATTATTATCAAATAATATTCTGTAAAAATATACAAGTAGAGCCACCTTAATTTATAGGGTGGCTTTTTTGTGTTTAATTGTGGGTATAGTTAATGAAATAAAACTCTTCTTTTAAAAGGATAAACACTTCACTTAAAAAAACTTACCTTTGTAATTGAATTAATATTATCCTAATGCATAATACTATAGAATTAGATACAATTGTTGCTTTAGCAACAGTTCCGGGGCAGTCTGCAATCCACGTGATTCGTCTTTCTGGTCCTGATGCAATTAAGATTGTCAACAAAGTTTTTAAAGGAAAAGACCTAGAAACACAAGCAGGACATACAGCTCATTTTGGTACAATCCGTCAAGAAGATGGTACCATTGTAGACGAAGTGTTGGCAACAATTTTCTATGGTCCAAGATCATATACAGGAGAAAATACGGTAGAAATATCGTGTCATGGTTCTCAATTTATTGCAGATCAATTGTTACAATTGTTTATGCAAGTTGGTGCTCGTTATGCTAAGGCAGGGGAGTTTACACAACGTGCATTTGCAAATGGTAAATTAGATTTAGCACAAGCAGAAGCAGTAGCAGATTTAATTGCTGCAGATTCTCATGCATCTAGAGATGCGGCAATGCAACAAATGAGAGGTGGTTTTTCTAACGACATTAAAAAGTTAAGAGAAAAGCTAATCCATTTTGCTTCAATGATTGAATTAGAATTAGATTTCTCTGAAGAAGATGTAGAGTTTGCATCAAGAGATGATCTAAAAGCTTTAATCAATGAGTTAAAACGTGTGATTAAAGCATTGATTGATTCTTTCTCTCTAGGTAATGTGCTAAAGAATGGTGTACCTACAGTAATTGCAGGAAAGCCAAATGCAGGTAAATCAACTTTACTAAACGCATTATTAAATGAGGATAAAGCAATTGTTTCTGAAGTAGCAGGTACAACACGAGATTTTATTGAAGACGAAATAAATATTGGCGGTATAACATTTCGTTTTGTAGATACTGCAGGGCTTCGTGAAACACAAGATAGAGTGGAAGCAATTGGTGTACAACGTTCTTACGAGAAGATGAAACAAGCTTCTTTAATAATGTACATGTTCGATGCATCTGAATCTAGTTTTGCTGAAGTACAAAATGAAGTTGAAGCACTAGATAAATTAGGAGTTCCCTATATTTTAGTTGCTAATAAATTAGATAAGTTAGCCACAGGTTTAGCAGAAGACTTTAAAGTTTTTTCTGAAAACTTGATAGAAATATCTGCCGATAAAGGTACTGGTGTTGAGGAGCTGAAAGAAAGAGCACTTCATTTAGTAAATCTTGATAAAGTACAAACAGGAAATACTATGGTAACGAATGCTAGACATTATCAGTCGTTACGTGAAACCATGAAAGCATTAGACGATGTAATTAATGGTATCGATATGGGAATGACAGGAGACTTTCTTGCTATTGATATAAGATCATCTTTACATCACTTAGGAGAAATTACAGGAGAGGTGACTACTGATGATTTATTGGAGAATATCTTTAGTAAGTTCTGTATCGGCAAGTAGGTTTTAAAATATAGCTTTAACGATATTGAAAAGAGGGTTTTGGCCCTCTTTTTTTGTGCTTTCTAATTTGTTTGATGAAAAATATTAATGACTATTTAATGGACTTATTGATACTCTTACTTCATAGAAGTTATTTAACACATTATGAAAAGCACTTTTAGTTGTACGTTTTATTGATTTAGTGCACTTTTAATTGTGCTTTTTAAAACCTTATTATTTCATTTGAAGTCAGCATTCCCATCCTTTTTTAATTCTTTATAGTGTTTGTTTTGAATGAAAATTTAAACAGACAACAGCTCTAGTTTTTTATTGAAATTTGTTCTTTCACTTCAGCAATTGTTAATGTGATAGTATTGTTCTTGTAAAACTCTTGATCTAATTCTTGAAGTCGATGATTTAGGTATTTGACATATTTGTACTTTTTATGGTTGAGATCAAGAAAGGCTTGAAGTTTTTCCCTTACAACGGAATAATTTTTTTCTGATAATAACGCAGTGCTTTTTATTAAATTATAAACTGAAAGATACAAGTTTTCTTGATAGCCAAAAGTAATATCATGTTTATAACACATCTCTAATAATTCCATTAAATGTGGTAAGGCATCGAGTGAAAATGTTAAATGTGACGTCTTGAAACCCTTGTCTATATGAAAATCGTTATCATTTAGATACTTGATGAACCTCTTTAGACCGTCAATATTACCGATACTAATTAGGTACTTTAATATAGTAAGTGCTTCTTCTTGGGAATGATGATTATGAAGTAAGGTTTTAAGTTGCTTAAGACAGAAAGAAAATTCTCCTTGTTCAAGAAGTATATCTAAAATACGCCACTTTATTTCGGAGTTAGATTTAGTAAATAGTTCTTTAAAAACTTCAATGTTTTTAGTTTTTTCCCAATATGAAATCAGAAATGTATTATCATCTTCATTTAAAATTTCTGATACGATAAATGAGTAACTTTCGACAATACCTTCTTCTAATAAATATTTCAGATGTTTTTTTCTTATGATACTGCTTTTTATTCCCAATCTAAGATTTATGAGCATCCTTTCAATAATTAACTCTGAACTTACCCAATTGTTGATGTAATTAATATTACTATTATTTTCCTCACTATCAGTCCAAACAAACAACAGCATATCTAATATGATACTGTTAGAGTGTCTTAAATTTAGTTTTAAAGAAAAAAAGTAAACCCATTGAGCTAAATAATTTACAGAAAATGAGTCATCTGATTTGAAGGTAATAGCAGTACTGAATTTAATTTTTGATATATTTTTATTCACCCAATCAACAACCCATTTTTTTTGGGAATCATTTAATCTTTTATTGAAATCTTCTCTAAGTAAGGTATTGTATAACCTCCTGATTAAATATTTCTCGACATTTTCAGTGTTATCAAGCCACTTTCGAACTTCTTGTAGAGTAACGACTTCTTTCTTTTCATTTACAAATTTCTCTAATATTTCAAATACTAGATTGGAGTCAAAGTATTGTAGTTTACTAATCTCTTTTCTGTAATAATGCATATCTCTTATTTCAGTTTTGCTAAACTGACTTTTTTCAGCAAGTTTATATGCACTGATTATTTTATCCTTAAGTTCTTTTGGAGTAAAAAGTAAATTGAAATCTTTTTCTTTGATTTCTGTATAAATATTTTTTTGTTTATGAGGTGACAAAATTGAAAATTTTTGACAGATTCCATCTTTTAAAGATTGTGCAAGATTATTATCTATGTTAATAAGGGTATCATAAATAGATATTGTAGTCTCACAATCAATTTTATTTTCTAATACTGCTGATATTACTTCCGAAACATTGTCATTTGTAATGATATAAGCAATAGTATTTGCTTTTTCAAAGCTATCCTTTGTTTTGAATTGATCATTAATAAGATCTATCAAAGCTATATCATTAGTAGAAGTTAATTCAAAAAAATATCTAATTGTTAAACCTTCTTCTGAACCATAGTATCTCATTTTAATACAATACCAATTCATAATTATTTGGTATGTGAGATCTGGGTCTTTATGGTATAATTTTGAAGACAGTTTGATTATTTTTTCAATAAAATTATTGTAACTGTGAGAAGTTGTAAGTTCATAAGAAGGAAATTCAATAAAGAATTGAATCAATATTTTCAATGTTTTTGGAAATTTTACTTGGAGAAAACATTCTAATATTTGACTTTCTTCTCCCGTATGATAATTGGGTATTCTATCTATTTCGTCATCATCAAATATTTTTTTAGTTATTTTAAATCCTCTTATTAAATACTGAATATTGTCATTACTTAGGTTATTCTTTTTAATCAAAGAATAAATAGAACTTCTAATAGATTGATAATTTCTATAACAAACAGTTTGGATTAATTGATTTGCAAACTTATTATCTATTCCAATTTTAGTTAATGTTTGAATACAATTAGCTACATATTCAGATACACTTTGATTTAAATCATTCACATATGTTTTTATTTCTGTCATTAAAAAATCACAAGTTTCTGAATGACCTTTTCCTTTGAAATCAAAGTATTGAAAGATGCGAATTGCACTACTTTTGACTTCCAAATTATTCTTTTTGTTAGTGATTTGTTTTTTAAGGTAATGAATGATTTCATCAGATTGCCCAAAGTTAGCAAGTCTACTTTCATTGAATTTATTAGAGTTGAGCCAAACTTGATATTTTTTGGTGCGTTTGAATATTTTTTTGAAGACTTTTACCCTGAGTTCTGTTGGAATTACTTCCTTTTCAGCTGTTACAATTGAGTCTGGATCATTATTTATCAGCCAATCTATTAGTTTTGAACGAACCTGTTCATTCTCTATTACACTAATCAGAAAACCAGTAATATTAATCCACGAAGGTTTAACTTTTTTCCAATTTTGGTAAGTAATAAATGAAATAATCCTTTCAAAGGAATATCGACACAACGCTTTAGCTGATAGGTATTCTTGAAAAAGTCGATGATCAAATTCCCAAGAAACGAGTTGAGTATCTTTCTTATAAAACTTCGTGTATTGGATTATTTGGAACTTTTCAGTATCCTCATCGAGAAATTGCTCAAGTTCATCTTCTTCCAAAGAGGAACGTTGATATAGTTCCATTGATAAGGCTAATTGTTCTAGTATTCTTAAAGTTGTTCTAATAAAGTGCTTTTTATCGTGTGTTGTAACATATTTATCTTTGTCATATTTAATGTTTTTTTCAATCAATGCGTCAAATAAATCTTTTCGATTTTTATTTAATTGACCATTATCGGAATAATCATCTAGTAAATGAGATAAGTAGAAAGGATTATCAACCAAGTCAGTATATCCCATAAGGTAAATTTGCTCACGGAACTCATCAAGATTAATGTTATAGTATTTTTGTACAAAAAGCTTTACATCCTCTGAATATAAACTTAGTGGAGCTAAAGATATGTTTGTAAAATCATCACCTAATATTGAATCACTTATTAAGTGATTTGTTCTACATGAAATCACAATTTTGACATTTGGGCAGTTTTCTGAGAAACTTATTATTTCTCTTACCGCTATGTTAAAATCACTACTTCTTACTTCATCTAAACCATCTAAAATAACGACTAAAGAACCTTGAACACTCTCCCAATTTTTGGGTAATAAGGAGCTCATTGTTTTGCCTGTATACCTTAGAAAAGAATAATAAAAGGAATATAGGTTGTTATTTTCTTCAAGGATGAGTTTTAGTCTTTTAAGTTCTACAGTTTTTCCGATTCCTCCATTTCCAAGTATTAAAACTCTTTTCTTATCAAGAATAATTGATTGTAAATCGGTCTCATTTTTAGAATAGGTCTGATAAAAGTTTGAATCTTGATTTTCTTCAAGAAGATAGTAGCTCCTAGGAATATATCTTTTTAAAGTTTGCAGATCATCTGTAGAAAAAGATTGCTTGAATAATGAAAAGTCAATTTGTTTGTCTTCATCTAACTTTTGAAGAATTGAGTCAGAATCATTTTGGAGTCGATCAATCCCATCACCAATTTCTTCTGTATTAATTAATACATCATCAACTTTACTATCAACCTTTTTATTGGTTTCTCTTAATTCTTTTTGATGTAAAGAAAAGGATTTTGAATAGTTTTCTTTAAAAATCTCCATGAAAAGCGAAACTTCTTCTACGAAGTTTACTTTTAAGGAATCTAAAGTGGTGGGATTATGGTAAAATAAAATGTCTTCTACTTTACTTTCAAGACTTTTATGATGGCCTGATATACATACATTTTCAATTACTTTTAAAAGTTCTTCTTCTTTAAAAAGAGATGCTAACTCTTTTCCTTTCTTTTGTTCGTATTGGTATAAGCTGTGATTGAATATTGAATGTCTATCATTTATTAGAGAACTATTTATCTTCAGCATTTTGAATAGTCTGAAGATTGAAAAATACTTTTTTTCTAAATAGGGGCGAATGTTTAGAAAAGTAGTTCTTGCTTTTTTTAAAAATAAAACTATTGCCGATACATCACTCATTTCAATGGGGTTTGCTTGTTTTGTATCGTAATTTAAAACTAAATCATGTCAACTTCAATACTTGTATATTAAGACTATTTGAATTGAATGTGTTTTTTAAAATTCCAAAATGAGATATTGAGTATTTATAGGTTTAAAAATATTGGCAAAGTCTTCTTAAGGTGAGAGGAATAAATATTTTATACTGAGGTAGGTGTTAAAAATAAACTTTTTTTTCTCTTGTTATTTACCAAAATTTTATTTCATCATAGTTGTATACTATCTGTCCGCTCAAATTCCAAAAACAGTCTTAACACTATCAAAGACGTAGATTTTAGGGGTGTTAGTAAGTTCTGTATCGGCAAGTAGGTTTAAAAATATAGCTTTAATGATATTGAAAATAGGGTTTTTACCCTCTTTTTTTGTGCTTTCTAATTCGTATACAAGAAGTTATATAGACTTAATGAGACGAATTGAAATTTTATTTTCTCATATAATACCTAGATCTGAAATGAAATGCTTATATAGATTGGTGTATTTTTGTCTTGTTTTTTTTGAAAAAAACAGGACAAACTGTATATTGTTGTAAAATCAAAAATATATTGAAAACAACAGATTATATATTAAGTAAAATAAAAAATATTCCTGAGGGATATGTATTTACCTCAGATAGTTTTTTAAATGAGGATAACACTAAGACTGCTGTAGTAAAAGCATTAAGCAGAATGATGAAGTCAGGTGTGATTAGCAAGTTATCTAAAGGGAAATTTTATAAAGCGAAGCAGAGTGTATTTGGAGAACTTGCTCCATCAATGGAACAGGAACTAAAAGACCTTTTAGAGGTAAATGGTAAAGTGATAGGGTATCTTACAGGTACGAGTATTTATAACCAACTTGGACTTACTACACAAGTAAGTAATACCATTCAGATTGGTAGAAATGAAGTAAGACCTCAATTCAAAAGAGGAATATATACAATAAAGTATATTAAACAGAAAAATACCCTTTCAAAAGCAAATATTCCTTACCTACAATTATTAGATGCTATTCATTTTATAAAGAAAATACCTGATGCGACTATTAAGGAAACTTGCGAGAGAATAAAGTCTATCCTAAAAGAAAAAAAGGAAGAAGATAAGGAACGATTGATCTTTTTAGCAAAAAAATATGCTCCTAGTACAAGGGCATTATTAGGTGCATTATTGGATGATATTGAACCCTCATCGCTTACCGATAAATTATTCAAAACCTTGAACCCAGTAACTACTTATCCATTAAATGGAGCAAAAGCAGTTTTATCTACTACTCAAAAATGGCACATTGTATGAATTTACATAATGATAAAAAACTATTTAAAGAGGCTATTCAGGTCACAGCTAAACAACTAAAAATAGCAGAGGTCTTTATTGAAAAAGATTATTGGGTGGTATATGTTTTAAAATCAATTTTTAGTCAATCTGTAGGAGAAAGTATAGTATTTAAAGGAGGTACAGCTTTATCTAAATGTTTTAATATAATAGAACGGTTTTCAGAAGATATTGATTTAGTAATACTAGAGGGAGATTTAACATCAGAAAATCAACGTAATAAACGGTTAAAGAAAGTAACGCAAGTTATAACTGCTCCTTTAGAAGAAGTAGAAATAGAGGGGATTACAAATAAAAGAGGAATGCTACGCAAAATCGCCTATGAATACCCGAAGGTAGATTTATCAGGTCAGTTTATTCAGGCAAGAGATAAAATTATTGTTGAAGCTACAAGATTGGGGAAGCCTGAACCTTTCGAAACAAAAAAGATTGCTACCTATATTTATGATATGATGCTTGAAAATAAGCAAAGTGAACTGATTGAAAAATATGAACTAGCACCTTTAGAAGTTAAAGTATTGTCTTTAGAAAGAACATTCTGTGAGAAAATAATGAGCTTAGTACGATTCTCTTATGGTGATGGTTATAAAGAACAATTAAAGAATAAAATAAGGCATATATATGATTTGAATCAATTACTCAAAACAAGGGAAATTCAAAGTTTTCTTAATTCAGGTGAATTTGAACTCTTTTTCCAATCTGTAGGTCAGGATGATGTACATAGTTTTAGGAATGAAAATGAATGGTTAGTAAATCATCCTAAAGAGGCAAAATTATTTTCGAATACTGAAAGTGTCTGGAAAGAAATCAAATCAGTTTATACAAAAGAATTTAGAGACTTAGTGTATGGATATTTACCTAATGAAGAAGAAATACTTCAAACACTTCATATTATTAGTGGAAAATTAAATTCTATTTCTTGGACTATTAAATTGAATCAATAACAAGAATTAAAACTAGAAGATATCTTATAAAAAGGTGATATTGAAGAGGAGTAATGTAGTTAGTCTACATCAAAGTATACAACCAATTGTATACTAAACCCTCTCATAAAACAGCTTAAATAAGCGTTAATCAAAGGTTTTTGATAGTTAGTATACAAAATCTACAAAGTATACATTGGGTTAGAGTAAGAAAGGTTTAAAATGTTAAAATCAATGTTTTTTTCATCCTCCAAAATTATCAAAATCCTACTTCATCATTTTTGTACTCTATTTGTCTGTCCAAATTTCAAAAACATCCTTAACACTATCAAAAACGTATATTTTAGAGGTGTTAGTAAGTTCTGTATCGGCAAGTAGGTTTTAAAATATAGCTTTAATGATATTGAAAAGAGGGTTTTTACCCTCTTTTTTTGTGCGGTATAGTTTGTTTGTTGAAAAAGATTAATTTCAATGACTATTTAGTGGACTTATTGATACTTTTCAATAAGAATAAATTACACTTTTAATTGTGCGTTTATTTTATTTTTTGTACTTTTAGTTGTGCGTTTTTATTTTTAAGTAAATTTTCGATTGAAAAATGAGAGTATTATATCAAAAGTTTGAGACTTTAATCAGACATGTAAATATCGATTTCAAGCGTTATATATATGAAGAAATATCTTGGAATAGTAGGATGATTGGAATTGTTGGTCCAAGGGGTGTAGGGAAAACAACAATGATACTACAGTTTATAAAAGAGAATTTAGATACTAAAAAAGCATTATATGTAACTGCAGACGATATGTATTTTGGGCAAAATTCACTTTATGATTTAGCAGATACCTTTTATAAAAATGCAGGGGAATATTTATTTATTGATGAAATTCATAAATATTCGAATTGGTCTAGAGAATTGAAAAACATTTATGATTCATTTCCAGATTTAAAAGTAGCTTTCACAGGCTCTTCTGTTCTTGATATAATAAAGGGATCTTCAGATCTAAGTAGAAGGGCATTAATGTATCATATGAAAGGTCTGTCATTTAGAGAGTACTTGAATATGTTTCACAAATATGATGTCAAACCTTTTTCATTGGAGCAGATTATTCAAGGAGATATAAATATTACGAATCTAAAGCATCCTTTACCTCTTTTTCAAGATTATATTAAAAAAGGATATTACCCTTTTGGGATTGAAGATGAGATTTTTGTGAGGTTAAGCCAAATAATTGCCCAAACATTGGAAGTAGATATCCCACAGTATGCTAATATGAATATTTCGACGAGTCGAAAATTAAAGCGGTTGTTATCTATTATTGCGGAAAGCGTTCCATTTAAACCTAATTTCACAAAAATTGCAGAGATACTAAAAGTAAGCCGTAACTCTTTAGATGACTATTTTACCTACATGGAGAAAGCAGGTTTGATTGGGCAATTACGAAATGAAACTAATGGTATAAGAGGTTTAGGAAAAGTAGATAAAGTATATCTTGATAATACAAATTTGGTATTTAGTTTAGCACAAGAAAAATCTAATATAGGGAATATAAGGGAAACATTTTTTCTCAATCAAATGCAGGTTAGAAATGAAGTGATCTCCTCTAAGAAAGCTGATTTTGTAGTTGGAGATTATACTTTTGAAGTAGGAGGAAAGAATAAACAGCAAAAACAAATAGAACAGGATGGTAAGTCATTTATTGTGAAAGATGATCTTGAATTTGGATACTTAAACGTCTTACCTTTGTGGACATTTGGATTGAATTATTAAAGGAGGATGTTAACATGAATATTTTTCTACCTCCAAAAAAACATCAAAATTTGGGTTAAACTATTTTGTATACAAGAAGCCATATAGACTTAATGAGACGGATTTAGAGCTTTTATTATCTCTAATTAATATTATATCTCCAAAAAATGTGAATATGGATTTAGGTTTACATTTTATATTTCCATATTTTGTGAATATGGAAGAGCTGTATAAATATAATCACGAAGATTGGCCAAATTTTATGTTTGATGAAAGTAAAGTATTTCGTCAATTAGCCTTAGTAATGGAAGCTTATGGCTTTATCAAAGGTCGTTTTAAAGATGTCAATATTGATGCAAGAAATGAAGTAATCATCACGGCTTTGTCAGATGAGGTATTTGCGAATGCTGAGATCGAAGGGCAGATTTTAAATAAAGAGGATATTCGTAATTCGGTGAAGAAATCTTTTGGATACTCACACACAAAGAAAAAGTTTATCTCAGATAATAATGTGGAAGTTTTTGCCGATGCAATTCTTCATGCTGATGAAAAACTCACTCATGAATCACTGTATAAATGGCATAAAACCTATTTTCCTAATGGGCTATCTGATGGAGAATCAATTGTTGCAGGAGAATATACAAAAGAGAGAATGCAGATACGTAGTGGAAATAAAGTAATTTACATTGCTCCAGAAGTAAAAATGATTCGTCGAGAAATGAATTCATTTATTGCGTGGTTTAATACTGAGTCTTCCATACACCCATTTATAAAATCTGCAATTGCTCACTTATGGTATGAAATAATACATCCTTTCGAAGATGGGAATGGTAGAATAGGGAGAAATTTAGTAGATAAAATACTTGCCAATAGTTTTTCAGATTCCATCCGAACCATTGGTTTTTCTTCTTATATCTCAAGAAATAAAGGGGAGTATTACCGTCAGTTAGAGTTCAATTCTAAAGGTAATATGGATATTACAAGTTTTATTCTCTACTTCTTAGGAGCAATTCAAGGGGCAATAGAGTTGTCTAATCAAAAATTAGATAAGCTTTTAAAAAGAGATAACTTTTGGAAAAAATATACTCAAGTAAAATTCAATAATCGTCAGATAAAAGTAATTAATAAAATGCTTGAAGATGATTTTGAAGGAGGTATGAATAATCGAAAATGGAGCAGAATGACGAAATGCTCTTTCCAGACAGCAACAAGAGATATTGAGTATTTAATTGGATTGGGAATATTGGTGAAATCTTCTGCAGGAGATAGGAACAAGAATTTTGTTTTGAAGTAAATATTGAATTATAACTTTTTATAAACTCAATTGTCAGTATATTATTGATTAGTTATTTCATACTGATAATTAAAAAACTCTTTCATAAAAGAAGAATGATCTTATGAACAAAAACGGACTAACAGAAGATACAAACCATCTTATCTTAATAGGCAATGGGTTTGATATGGCTCATGGGATGAAAACATCTTATGGAGATTTTTTAAAGTCTTTATTTCCTATTGATAAAATAAATGAGGAGCTAGGTAAATTTGTTGGGAACTATTTTTTTAGAGATTGGAGCAGAGGAAATAGACTGGTATGTAGCGAAAATATTGAAGTAGGACAAGTTATTATATCATTACATACTTATCGTTCAAAAAGTAATGAATCTTATGAATTAAGAAAAGTGAGTGATAAAGAACTTACAGATAATAAAGCAAGACCTGATCTTAGAATAGATATACATCCTGTTTTAAGAGATCATTTTAAAGAAATATTTAATGATTTTCCAAATTACACTTTTACTGTTAATTCGAAAAACTTTTTTCTAGAGAGGTTGATAATTGATTCAAAAGAAAAAGGATGGGTAGAAATAGAGAAATTTTATTATGAACGGTTATTGAGTACAATTCAAAATGAGAAGCCTAATTCAGAATTATTACAAAAGTATAATCAAGGTTTTAAAGAAGTAAGAAGTGAGTTAATCAATTATCTTAAAAAAGAAGAGAAAGCTTTTCTAAATTTAAGAAGAAAAAAATCTAATGATAATTGGGTAGAGTCAATCAGGCTGCCACTTTTAAACTCTATTCCTCTTAAACATTTTTATAAAGTTATAGAAGAAGATCCATATTCTAGAGGCAAAGTGATGTTTGATAGAAATCCTGATGGAAAGAATGAATATGAACTACCTTTTCAAATAGCAAAAAATAGTGTTATTGTCAACTTTAACTATACAAGAACTCCATTGATATACACAGAACAATATAATCAAGGAGCTTATAATTGGGAACATATCCATATTCACGGATCATTAGAAGAAGAGGAATATATAATTTTTGGTTATGGAAACGAATATGATAAACATATAAAGCAGATAGAGGAATTAGAAGTTGATGCTTATCTCGAATTCATAAAGTCAAATCTATACAAAAGACAAAGTAACCTTGATAAGGTTTTAGATTATTTAGATACAGGAAAATACTATGTTACAATTCTAGGTTTATCGTGTGGATTAAGTGATAAAACCTTGTTGAAGGAGATTTTTGAACATGATAATTGCCTAAAGATTTGTGCACATCCTTTTAATGAAGTAGATAAAGATGGAAACATCATAAAAAATGGTCATAGAGCTTTATCAAATAGTATATATAGAAATTTTACTAAGAAAGAATTATATCGAGAAAGGCTTATTTCTGAAGATCAAACGGAACCATATTCAATAAGAGTTATTGAAAAGGAATAGATAAGGTTATGTGTTTAGTCTACACCTAAGTATACAACCAATTGTATACTAAACCCTCTCATAAAACAGCTTAAATAAGCGTTAATCAAAGGTTTTTGATAGTTAGTATACAAAATCTACAAAGTATACATGGGGTTGGAGTAAGAAAGGTTTAAAATGTTAAAATCAATGTTTTTTTCATCCTCCAAAATTATCAAAATCCTACTTCATCATTTTTGTACTCTATTTGTCCGTCCAAATTTCAAAAACAGCCTTAAAACTATCAAGAACGCAGATTTTAGAGGTGTTAGTAAGTTCTGTATCGGGGCAAGTAGGTTACATTTTTCTAAGAATTTCATTTAGACGTACATTAATTAATACACGTTTCGGCTATAATATTTATTCTTTGTAAGAAGCTTAAGAATTCATTAGTGAGTTAAATAAGTAGAGTAAGACTTTATTAATGAAGTAATATTGTAAAAAAATAAGAGTCACCTTTTATAAAATAAACGGTGACTCTTATTTTTAGTAAGCTAATTATTTATCTTATTTGAATCAATAATATAATAAAAGTGATGTGTATTATCAGAGGAAGAAAGTACTTCATTGGTATTATCTTTTTCTTTCACTATTTCATATGCTGAAAAGTCGTTATACAATGATATATCCCAATTAATATCTTTGTTCATTAAATCGTAGATAAATTTTTTCTGAACTTGATTATCAATAATAATTGATATAGAATCACTATCATAAGGGAAACTATTTCTATTGTTAAAATGATCCACTCTAAAAAAAGAAGATACAGGTTCAGCTGGCTCTATTATTCTATTCCAATAATTAGAGGTATCACTTGGGTTCAAGTTAAGGTTAGTAGTAATATCATTACTGTATATTTTGATAAGAACTTTTTTATTGAGTGTATTTACTATTTGATATTGTGAAATACTACCTTTATAATCATTATCACAATGATCACATTCACTTTTACACTTAGTTAAAAAGAGTAATGCTAGGCTACAGGTGATTAATAATTTCATTAGTCTATAGGTTCTAAGTTTTCATTATATGAATCAATTAAATCTTGAAGATTATCTTGAGTGTCATTTGAATAGTAATTTAATAAGTTATTACTGAGCCCTTGTAAAGTTGATACATTTTTTAATGCATTTTGCATTTGTGCAGTTGTATATCCACTAACTCTATCAATAGGTCTATCAGGGCTTCTATTATTATTACTTTGATCATTGTTATCATTCAGATCAAAGAATAGAGAGGTATATTTTCCTTCTACTCCGTTATTTTCAAAAGTATTATTCATCTGAGTGAAAGTCATATTTTGTGATCTATCACCATTATAGTTAGGAAACCATTGTCTAGTCAAATGATGTTCAATATATTTAGCCCAACTTTCTTTTAGAATTTCATCTTGTAGATCATCTCTATCGTCACAAAAACTATTATTATTCCAAGGGTAACATCTATCTCCTCCAAGAGCAAAATGACTTGCGTGACCTAATTCATGATATGTAGTTGCCACAATAGATTGTATAGTTCTATTATCACCATTACTTTGGATTTGCAATAAAAAATTGGACAAATAATTAAGCCACCTTAACCTTTTTATAATTGTAGTAAAAATTGGGACTGACATACCCCAGTTTTGAATGAGGTCTCTTTCTATTATACCAAATTTCAATATACTCTGCCACTTTCAATTTCACATGAAATAAATTTTGAAATGAAACATGATTTGTATATTCAGATTTTAAAATCTTAAAGAAATTTTCTGCTACAGCAGGTTTTGTACCCTAAAACTGCGTTTTATCCTCTTAATCTCAAATCCTTTCTAGACATACTTTGTGCCACATTATGATTACTAAGTATTCTTCGAAAACTCTTGCTAGCGTACTGTACACCTCGATCAGAATGAAAGATTAAACCATGAGATGGTTTTCTATTTAATATAGCCATTTCCCATGCTCGGTTTACCGTTTCATCCATAGTCATTGTATCTGATATGGACCAACCTATAATTTGTCTATCAAATAAATCCATAATGATTGTCAGGTAAGTCCATCCATTAGAAGTCCATAAATAAGTGATATCAGACACCCACGCTTTAGATGGTAAATGTGGATTGAAGTTTCGATCTAAAAGATTTGGAGATATTCTCAAATCATGATCTGATAAAGTGGTTTGAACTTTAAATTTTCGACTTATAATATTTCTTAAACCCTCTTTTTTCATCATTCTAGCTACTTTAGGTCTAGAGACATGGAAACCATTATTATTTAATATTTTGGTTACTTTAGGACTTCCGAACCTTCCCTGTGATTCTTTATATATAGCTTTTATTTCATTCGAAATACTTCTATCTGAAATTGTTCTTTTTGATTCTTTTCTATTCAACCAATCATAGTAACTACTACGGCAAATGGATAATAATTTACACATCTTCTCAACAGCAAAAGTACCTGTATAAGCTTTTATAAATTGGTATTTCTGTTGTCGCTCCTGGAGAAGATGCTTACAGCCTTTTTTAATATCTCACGTTCCTCTTCTGCTTCTTTTAAAGCTTTACGTAATCGTGCATTTTCATATTCAAGATCTGTCATTACAGGCTTGCCATTTCCTTGAAAACTATTCTCTCCATATTTTTCTTCCTCTCTGATCCAACGAGCTACCATATTAGTATTTAATTCTAATTCTCTACCCACTTCTTGAATCGATTTACCTGTCTTATGAAGATTAACAACCATCTGTTTAAACTCCTTGTCGTAAGCTGTTCTTTTCTTTCTCATAATTAAAGATAATTATTTAAGGCTTAACTTACTGTCCAATCAAATATAGCAGGTCCAGTCTCGTTTTTATTCAGAGTTTATTTTTTAGTTCAGATTTACCCAAAACACATATATTTCATTTCCAGATATTCATCAATTCCATAATTAGACCTTCTATACTAAACTTATATTTTAAAAATATACTCCAAAATTGAAAATAAACTCAATAATAGACCTCGTAAAAGGTATGGATTTTATAGTCCTATTGAGCTTATAAATAATATTGATATTAGTGCAGCCTAAAGTTACAGTTGTTATTAGAATTCAAGATCCAAAATGGCTAAGGTTATAATAGTTTTGTTTATGTAGGAACTACAAAACTAAAACTTTAAGCCATTTTTTCTTTTTATAAGAAATTAACCGTGATAAACTCTATTATTCTAATAACCTAATAAACTCCTCTCTGTAAGAAGAATCAGTAAATTTCCCTCCATATTCCATCGTTACCGTAGCACTTGATTTATCTTTTACACCACGTGTAGAAACACAAAGGTGTTCTGCATCTACAATAACTATAATATCATCTGTTTGGAGTGCATTTTTTAATTCATTATAAACCTGTAATGTCATACGTTCTTGCACCTGAGGACGTTTTCCGTAATATTCTACAATTCTATTAATTTTAGAAATACCAATAACTTTCCCAGAAGAGATGTAACCAACATGCGCTTTTCCTACAATTGGTAAAAAGTGATGTTCACATGCAGAAGAAAAAGTGATGTTCTTATCAATCAACATTTTATCATACTGGTATTTATTATCGAAAACGGATAGAGAAGGTTTTTTATCTGGGTCTAGTCCGGCAAAAAGTTCTTTTACATACATTTTTGCAAAACGATAAGGAGTACCCTTCAAACTATCATCTGAAAGATCAAGCCCAAGTGTTTCCATAATACCGCCAAAGTATTCCTGAATTATCTCAATTTTTTCTTTATCACTTTTTTCAAAAGCATTTGGGAGCATAGGTGTGTCTACACTCGTCATGATGTGATTATCACCTTCAGCCTCGATTTTTATTTTTTCCTTCTTCTTCATTTACTCCATTCCTTCAATAAACTCCAATTCGTTTTTTTCGATAGTATAATTTCTATAGAAACACGCTTTTCTATTTTTTCCTTTTTGATTGAATGTATGACAAACGCCATCACCCATCAATTCTACTTGATAGATGATAGCGTCTTGATCACAGTCCACCATTATGTTTTTTATTAGAAGATAGTTGCCAGAAGTTTCTCCCTTGGTCCACAACTTTTTTCTAGAAGTAGACCAAAATGTCGCTTTTCTTACTTTAAGTGTTTTCTGAAAAGCTTCTTCGTTGGCATATCCTAACATTAGTACTTGTCCCGAATCAAATTCTTGAACAATGACAGGTAATAAGCCTCCTCTTTTAGAAAATTGAAGTTGAGGTATCAGTACTTCTTCTAATTCATTTTTTGAACTGCCTTGTATCATTATTGAATATTTAATACAAAAGTTAGATCGAAATCTGGATCACTAATTTCAGCAGAAGAATCTTCCGTTTTAAGACCATCAGGCTGATGCATTAAACGTACTCTAAACTCACCTCTATTTAATGCAGAAGATGTAGTCCATGAAGTTTCAAATCCAAGAGGTAAACCATTACTATCTTTATCCTCATAGTTGATAGGATCACTGGCATTATCAATATTACCGTTTCCTGTAGGAGTAGTGAAAGCATTTTCAGTGAAGGCATAGAAGAATTGATGTTCGTCTGCTTCTTCAACTATTTCAGCTCCAATATTTTCACCTTCTTCTTCATGTTCGTCATGATGTTCATCTCCATCATCGTGATCATCATGTTCCTCTTCATGATCATCATGATCGTCATGTCCTAAGGTGTTTAAGATTTCAAAAGTCAGAGAATAAGTTTTATTCGAACCTAATGTAATTTCATCTTTAATTTCTAAAGGTTTTGCACCCTCTCCATCTTCATCTTGTGCTAAAGCTGTTACTACATCACTAGCATCTTGAGTATTTGTAAAGATTAATTTTACGTCTGTGATTGTTTCATGATCATGCTCTTCTGGTGGAAGATCTTCGTTGTCATCACAGCTAGTAAATAAGAATGTTGATAGAGCAAAAAATACAATACTGCTTCTTTTAAAAATGTTTAAAGTTTTCATTTGTTGTCTGATTTAGCGTTGAAATTATATTTGAGAGAGAAGAGGAAATTTCTTCCCGTTTCGTCTGCGAAATACCTCATGCTGTTGAGATAGTTTCGATAACGAGTATTGAATACGTTTTGTACAGCTATACTTGCAGTAAACTGTTTGATTTTAAATCCATAAGAGATGTCGAATAAAAAATACCCTTCTGGAGCATCTTTGTAATCAAAAATTTCGGATTCGGGTGTGATCTCGACATTTCCATCAATAATATCTTCCGGAGGAATAGTTCTTGGTGCTTGAAATTGTTGAAAAGTATAGCTGGGTTTCACTGATAAATTTGAAGATTCTAAGATCCAAAAAGGCTTTAAATTCCACCTTAAAGTATAGTGCGTAGTAATAGGAGGTTGGTTGATTAGAGGTTCATTTTTTTCTACATTTTTTGACCATAAATAACTAATACCAAATGTACCATTCGTAGTAGGAGACCACTGTTTTTGCCATGTAAAGTCACCACCAATAAAGAGTGCATCTGCTTGGTCAAAAATAAAACCAGGCATTGGCCCTCTTAAAGTTCCGAGAACACCAAAAGGGCGTTCATAAACATAGTTTTGGATATAATGAGAATAGGCTGTTATTGTAAAAGTATTACGACCCTCTTGATGACTCAATTCATTGATCCATTTATACCCTTTCTCAGGTTTTACATTGCTTTCTGATAGTAACTGTACCTTTCTTGTGCTAATATTTCCATTTTCATCAAAATTATAGCGGAGCATTCCATAGGTTATTTTAAAACCATGTTGCCCAAAACTGTAAAGTTCTTCTACATTTGGTGTACGCCATGCGGTTCCAAAATTGGTTCTAAAACTCGTCTGTTCATTTATCTGACGAATGTAGCCTAGAGAGGTCGTGACATTCGTAAAACTATAATCATCTCTAAAAATATTCTGATGAATATCTCTACCTCTTACATTATTGTTTTCGTAATCGGCACGTAGTCCTATTTCAAAAGTATTCTGATTACGAGCAAAGCTTTCTATTAAAAAACCACTTAATCTTGTAGTATTATAATTAGGGATAAATGCAGTAGTATTTGTACCAGGATTGTTGTTGTTATCTTGCGTAAAAAACTGTATTCCCATAAGTCCATCTAGTTTGTTTCCTTTTTTATGGTTCCATTCTAACTGATAATCAGAGGTAGTTAATTTTAAATCGATAATTGGGAGTTCTGCATTTCTCCTTACATCAAATTCTTTACGCTTATTTAATTGTCGTCCAATTCTAAAAGTCAATTTACTGTCATCAGAATACCACCAATTTGCTTCTCCTTTAATTAAATGATGTTGAGTAGCCTGACTAGGCTCATTGATATCGTAAGAGAAAGGTCTTATAATTAAAGGCTTATCAGCATTAATTGCTTTTATAAAAGAATCTCCACTTTCAGCTACTGAAGACCTGAGTAATGCTAAGTTTTGATCGATAAAACTATAATAACTTAAGAAGTCAAAATCTTTGAATTTGTACTTCACCCCAGCATTAAAAGACTTCTCTTCTTTGCCAGAATTTGTTAAAGAATAATCTGGTGTATGTCTATCTCCTATACGTGTATAATTTCCGCCTATGTGATAGCTTAAATTTTCAAAACCTTCATTAATTTCAGAATTTACATAATATCCTTTGCCATTAGTTTGGTAACCTGTTCCAGCACCAACGTGTAAAGGTTGATTAAAATTTAATGGATTTGCTTCTACAATTACAGCCCCACCTAAAGCTTCTGGTCCATATTTTACACCAGCAGCCCCTTTAATTACAGTTACATTATTAGCCGTTGTAATATCAATTTCTGGAGCATGATCTGAACCCCAATTCTGAAAACCATGTTTTAATCCATTATTCAGTACCAAGATTCTATTACCATATAGACCATGAATAACTGGGAGTTGTACGTTGTTACCAACTGACGAAAATGTTACTCCATCAATATTTGATAGGGCAGAGGCTAAAGTTTGTGTAGGGTTAATTGCTAAACTTTCTTTATTGATTGAGTTTTGTGCAATAGTAATAGTACCTGTACTTTCTTCTATTTCTGATATTGTGACTTCATTTAAAGCAATAATATCTGGTTTAAGGTAGATAACAGGTTTTTGTTTTTCTGAATGATGCACCTCACAAGATGCGTCACAAGTAGTAGCACAGTACCCATTGCAAGAAATCACCAAACAATTTGACGTTTCACATAAACCATCCAATTGAAAAGCACCCTCGCTATTTGTTAATGTATAATGATTTGTTCCTTTTATACTAACCAATACAAATGCCAAAGCTTCATTAGTTTCTATATCACGCACAATACCATTTAACTCATAATTGCAAAGAGTTAAACTTTGACCAAAAGTGAGCAGGTATGGAACAAAATAGAAGAATAAAAAACAGAGCTTTTTCATTAAAATCAGTTCGTATTTTAGAAAGAGAGTTAGATTTTTTCTTTGAAAGTTCCATTTAATGATAAATAGTCAGATGATTTTCATATATTTAAATCACAAATGCAACTGTGTCGCAAAAATGAATAATATTTTTTATAAACGCAACTTAGTTGCATTTAATTTCAATTTTTATCTATATTTAATGTATGAATGATAAATTGAGTATTCCAGAATACCTCATAAAACATGGAGTAAGGAAGACATCTTTTAGAATAGAGTTATTAGAAATATTTCGTAATAATAGGCGAGGACTTTCACATAGAGATATCAAAAGTCAAGTAAAATCGTCGACAGATAAAGTAACGATTTATAGGGCGTTAGATACATTTTTAGATAAAGGTATAATACATAAAGTACCAGATGCTAATAATGTTTCTAGGTATGCACTAACAAAAACAAGCTGCAATCATAAAGACCACAATCATGCACATTTTATATGTAAAAAGTGTGAGGGAACATTCTGTTTAAATGAATTTGAACTACCAATCTATAACGACACTAAAGGTTTTAATATTAAGAACACTAACTTAATTTTAGAAGGTGTTTGTCCAGACTGTAGTCCTATTATTAATTAGTTTTTTAGAGGAAAGTCAATAATTAAATTATTTTATCGCGACAGTGTCGCATAAGTGGTAATTTATAATTATAATTGCATTAAAATTCTATCTATCATTTTATTCTATTATGAATTCATTGACATTAAAATCAGACTTTTTAGGAGCTCTTACTAGTTTTTTATGTTTGCTGCATTGTATAGCAACCCCCTTTTTATTTATAGTAGATAGTTGTAATACAAGTGGATGTTGTGAGGCTTCGCCTGTTTGGTGGAAACAATTTGATTTATTATTTGTCTTTATTTCATTTATAGCCGTTTATCGATCTATCAAATTAAGTAAGAAGCAGCTTATTCAAAGTTTATTTGCCATAAGTTGGTTAGGTTTATTCTTTATTGTTTTGAATGAGCAACTTCAGTTTATCAGCTTGCACGAAAATTTAATTTTTGTTCCTTCCATCTCTCTTATAGTTCTTCATATTTATAATAAAAGAGATTGCCGTTGTAGCGGTAAAACATGTTGTGGGTAATCTAGAACAGGAAATAGTCTATTAAGAAATACTGATTTATAGAAGAGGGTAGCTTTGATATAATAACTAGAATAAAAATTACCCATTTCCTTTTTCAAAAAACTGAAGAACACTTTCTCTAAAACTTTTACTTACAGGTAGCATTTCTTTTTCGATTTCTACAACTTCTCTATTTAATGCAGTCACATGATCCATATTGACTATAAAAGAACGATGAATTCTTAGAAAATAATGAGGCAGACGATCGGCAATACCTCCAATAGTTTCTTTTGTTTTCCAGCTATCACCTTTATTATTTTTGATAATCAAATAATCACCTTGACTTTCTATATAAGTAATTGATTTAAAATCGATCTTATAATGCTTACGTTCAGAGCGTATAAAAAGATAATCATCTTTAAAATGTTGAATTTCTTTCTTTTGCTCAACCTGTTCTTCAAATTTTTGCAAAGCCAACTTAAACCGATCAATAGCTACAGGTTTTAATAAATAATCAACCACATTTAAATCAAAACCTTCTATTGCGTATTGCCTATGAGCTGAAATTATAATCACCTTTGGAGGTTTGGCTAACGATCTTAAAAAGTCTAAACCAGAAATTTCAGGCATTTCAATATCAAGAAAAAGTAAATCAACATCTTGTTTCATCACCTCAGCAAAACCAACTTTAGCATCAGCGGCTTCTCCTACAACCTCATAATTATCTATCTGAGAAAGAAAATTTTTAGTAATCCTTCTAGAAATAGGTTCATCATCTAAAATTAGTGTTTTATATGTAGACATATTTATAAGTTGATTTTTAATTGAATATAATAACTATCTAAGGTGTCGTTAATTTTAAGCTGATGATGGGCAGGGTAGCAAATTTCTAATCTTTTTTTCAAATTAATAAGTCCAGTGCCTTCATGTAGCTTAGGTGATTTATTTTTTGGTTTACTATTTTCAACTCTAAAAGTAAAAGTATCGACAGAGTAATTTGATGATATTTTTAGGTAAGCACTATCGTTAGTAGGTTTAATACCATGTTTGAATGCATTTTCAATCATAGGGAAAAGTAAAAATGGAATGATTTGTATATCCTGATCACCACCTTGCAAATCAATATATAATGCAAAACGATCATCAAAACGTAATTGCTCTAAAGAGATATATTGTTGTAAAACTTTAATTTCATCTGCTAACGCAACATTTTCTTCTTTAGATTGATAAACAAGATAGTCTAAAAGGCCACTCAACTGAAGTAAAATATGGGGTAAATCATCAGATTTTTCGATAGCAAGACCATATATATTATTAAGTGTATTAAATAGAAAGTGCGGGTGAATCTGATCTTTTAGAGTATTTAGTTCTAATTCTTTTAACTGAAGCTCGATTTGTAGTTTTTCTTTTTCTAACTGATGAATTGTCTCTCTCTTCTTTTGTTCCTCTTTTATCTGTTGAAAACTTGAATAAAGTATGGAAGTAAAAAGTTGTACAAACCATAACATAGAAAGATCATTAATAATTGGGTTCATTTTATTGTAATCTAAATCTGCCAAGACAATAAATACGCCTACTATTAATGTTATCTGAACAAAACTACTCACAATAAATGCATAAAGGAGATATAAAAAGAATCGGAAGTACTTTTTAGAATACAAATATTTTTTGATAAGCACATTGTTCAAATAATAGGTAAAACCAATTGTAAAAGGAAACCAGACAAGACAAAATAGGAATGTATTAAAATAATCTTGATGAAAATGTCCTAGAAATAAACAGGAAATAATAAGCATGCTTCCCCAGTAGGTTGCTTCAAACGTTATTTTACTATTTAGAAAGAGATACAGTGTACTTTTATTCATGCTTCTAATATTCAAAATAAATTTAGAAATTACATCTAGATCAGATAAACACATCATTCTAGTAGATAGGATGACAAATTCTGTAGATAAATGAATGTTTTAAAGCTAGATGAAGCGATATCAACTTTAGTTCGATAAAAAATGCCAATTCGTCGACCTTTAATAGAGGAGTAAAAGTAGTACGGTAAGTTTGAAGTATTGATCACTTAAACACTTTTTAATTATGCAATGGTTTACTAATTTTTACTACGAAGGAGGATATTTATTCATGAACATAATATCTATTGTAGGTATTTTAATGTTCTTATTTATGATTTTAAGAGGGTTAGGAATCTCAAACAATATGATTCAACCAGCTAAATCTCAAAAACTAATGAAAGAAGCCTCAATTTTAGCATTGGTATTAGGCATCTTAGGGCAACTAATTGGTTTATATTCTGCAATGGTCGCAATCGCAGCTCAAGGTGGAGTGTCTATGCAAATTCTAGCAAGTGGAATTAGAGTATCTTCAAATACTACATTATATGGTTTTTTCTTTTTTGTGATAGCTAGAATTGCATACATCTATTTTACCTTTTCTGAAAAAAAAGAAGCGTAATTATTAAAGCAGAATAGTTTAATATAGAAATAGTCGTAGAATCAATTAAGTTTCTACGACTATTGTCATTATAAAGTAAATAAAATGCAGTTAGTAGTAGTCTATAGTCTCTAGCAATATTTGGTTTTAGTATTGATAATTTTTCATGGTTTTAATTTTTAGCTAAGTTGTTATTTATAATGATAATTTGGTTTAGTTCTAGCTAAGTTATTCAGATAATAATGATAAACGTTTTAGTTGTTGTTATAGAAAACGGTAACTATAAGTAAAGGATTTACCAATTCGGTCATTTGACTTCCTAAATTGGTCGAATTATAACTTCTATTTTGTTGAAGAAAATGAAGGCTAAAAAAATAGCCATAGAATCAATTAAGTTTCTATGACTACTTGTTGTGAAAATGAAAGTAGTAAAGGGTATTCCCTTTTTAAATTAAATTAGTAGCAACACATTG